>CAKZTD010000034.1 GCA_937921595.1 uncultured Saprospiraceae bacterium | reverse complement strand
ATCTATTTCTATTTTTTTTATAAAACTCAAAAAACTTCCAAAACCTGAGCGATCAATTTCAGGATGCATAAAAGTTTTTAAAGTAAAAACAAAATCTGCTGCCACAACCGCTTGACCATCATCCCATTCTGCTTCTGGTCTTATTTGAAAATTATATTTCCTTCCTCCTTGATAAATTCCTTCGGTAATATTTTCTACCACTGGCCTTGAACTCGCCAAGACTGGATATAATTCCAAAGTCTCCGCATCATATTGAAGCAATGACATAAAAATTTGCCATTCCACTTGTTTTGCAGTAGCTGCCGTACTCAAAATAGGATTGAGTTGACTTGGCTCACCTTCCAGTCTTATATTAACGGTATTGTCCAATGCTATTTCAGGATCTCCCTTACAGGCAAAAACAAATAGACAGATAAAAAGGATATATCTGATTTTCATAATCAATATTATATAGCAACAGGAAAGATTCGAAAAATAAAGATAGGAATTTATAAACTGAAATACTTAATGTCTGTTTATATTGAAGTTGTCTTGAATAAACTTAAATAAAATAATCAACAAATGTCTACAATTCTAATCGGTGGAGGAAGCGGTCTGATCGGTACTCGTCTTAGTCAAATGCTCAGTAAAAAAGGACACAAAGTTATTCTTCTAAGTCGCAAAAAAAATCTCCAAGCTAAATATCCAAAGTATGCTTGGGATTTAAAAAAAGGAACGATAGATATGGAGGCTGTTAAGCAGGCCGATTACATTATCAATTTGGCTGGTGCAGGGATTGCGGATAAACGATGGAGTGATGCTAGAAAAAAAGAAATTATTGACAGCCGTTTGAAAAGCAATTCCCTGATCAAACAAGCTGTTGAAAATCTTGAACAAGTTCCAAAAGCCATCATTGCTGCCTCTGCTATTGGGTTCTATGGTGATCGGGCAGATCAGCTGATGAACGAAGATACTCAAGCTGGAGATACTGGCTTTTTAGCCGAAAGTACCAAAGCCTGGGAAGCAGCTATCTCAGATTTCTCCAGCCTTCCTACAAGACTTGTCAAGATCAGAGTTGGCATTGTCCTTTCCACACAGGGAGGTGCATTGAAACCTTTTATTCTTCAAGATAAATTTAGAATGGGAACATACTTTGGAGACGGTAAACAGTTTTACTCCTGGATACATATCGACGATATTTGCCGAATTTTTATTTATGCGATTGAAAATGAGCAGATGAACGGTACCTATAACGGAGTAAGTCCGAATCCGATAAGGCTTTATGATTTTGTAAAATCATTAGCTAAAGCACAAGATAAAAGCGTGATCATGATTCCTGCACCTGCCTTTGCAATCAAACTTGGAATGGGAGAAATGGCCGAGATTGTACTTTCCAGTACTAAAGTATCTGCTCAGAAAATTGAAAAGCAGGGATTCAAATTCGAGTATCCTGAATTAATCCCTGCTTTACAACATCTTTTAAAAGAAAATGTATAATTCGAAAAGTAAGACTACCTTTCGAATACTTCGATTTTTTTATTCTTAACAACTAAGTCGGTAAATTTTCCTTTGAACCGAGTAGCCTTTACAATATGATTATCTATCCAATGATAATTTCCTCCACGAGGTTTGTTCATTAAAAGACCATGATAATTGAAGTCATGTTTTTTCAACCACTCTTCAGTAATTTCTCTATGCTCCTCCGTACGAGATGTAAAGAAAGTGATGATGTGACCTTCGCTATGCCACTTGTTCAAAATCTTCAAAGCATCAGGATATGGAAGACAAGTAGACATTCTCTCTGGTTCTTCATTTGGGACATCATCGCAGATTGTTCCATCAATATCGATTAGAAAATTTTTGATCTCCTTGGGCAAAACAGGGCTCACTGTTTCTCCTTTCTCATTATACGTCTCGTTCAAATCCTTATTGTTATTTTCCATTTCTTGTAGGTCTTTTATATTACAGAATGAAGATTTGTTTTAAAACAAATTCAAGGTTTAAAATTAGAACATTTTACACTCAGAAGCCATTTTAAAGCAAAATTTAACCTGTTTTCCACTCAAATTTTACATTATTTTAAGATAGAAGAAAGGAATTAGTGTAAAAAGTACAATATTTAGCAAATATTCAAAAAAATCTGCTAAGCTTTTGACATAAAGCTTCAAAATATTATTTGGAAAATTATCCTAAAAGATGATTACTGGTCTGATTAATTAAAAATAATAAATTGGGCAGGATCAACAGGCTTGCCTTTGTGCCAGATTTCAAAATGCAAATGAGGGCCATCTGAGAGTTCTCCGGTATTTCCAATAATAGCTACCGCCTCTCCTGATTTCACATAACTTCCTACTTTTTTAAGTAGCGCTGAATTATGTTTATAAAAAGAAATGAGATTATTTGAATGCTGAATTCCTAAGGTATTTCCTGTTTCTAAAGTCCAATCCGAAACAAAAACAAACCCATCCATAACTGCTTTAACCGGAGTATTTTTAGGAGCAATTACATCTATTCCGTAATGTTTTGTTTGGCGATCAAATCCACTACTTACTACCCCTGTTATAGGAGGAACCAAAAACATTTGTTCTAAAGGAATTTCTTTGGAAATGTAATTAGCCGATTTTGACAATAATTCACGTTCAATCAATTCCTGATCCAACTCTACTTCCTTTCTTAACATTTCATCCTCGATGATTGGATCAACAGCAACAACAGAATCTAAAGGAGCTTCCGCTGCTTGCACCGTTTCAATCTCTTCGCCAACTAAAATCCGGCGAATGTTATCGTTATAAGTTTGACGAGCAGCGAATCCTTCTTGAAGCTCATCTAACTCTCTGTTCAATTCTATAATTTCTCTTTGTGCATTTATATCTCCGTATCCTGGAAGATAGGTCTTCAAAGGTGTGAAAACAATCAAAGACCCAACGATCAAAGCTACCCCCACCACAATCAATGAGATGGTTACATAGACATTTAGAAGAGATAATCGGTATGATCCAACCTCTTCAAAAGTCTCATGGTTCATAATCACCAAACGGTAATTATGCCTGAGTTTTTCTAGAAAAGTCTGTTCTTTCTTATTTTCGCCTGCCATTCCTGTTAATTTTGCGAAAAATAAAATAAATTTGTGGCCTTTAATGTTAAAATAGAAGGCTAAACTGCATTAAATAGCATACATTCCGTATGAAACAATTATAGGTCAAAATTAGTATAACTCTTTGTATTTCAAGGCCTATTTTCAGGCTATTTTTCAACGAATTTAAACTTTTTTTAGTTTGCAACGATTCAACAAAATTCTAGTACTCCTTTTCTTAATAACAATCATCAGCGCTTGTACTACTCAAAAGCGAAAAGGAGATGTTGGTAAAATATCAAAATTCTACCATAACACGACTGCTGAATTCAACGGATACTTCAATGCCAACGAATTGTTCAACGAGAGTGTTGCTCAACTTGATCAAGAGTATCAGGAGAATTATAATAAAATTCTTCCAGTCTATAAACATGTGGCTACCGATAATCCTAAATCAGTTGCCGGCAATCTTGATGAGGCAAGTAAGAAAGTATCCGTAGTAGTATCTCTTCATAGAGTTAGTGACTGGACCGATGACTGTTACCTTTTACTTGGAAAATCTCAATATGTAAAACAAGATTACGAATCGTCGGAAGAAACACTGGAATATCTTAGAGCTGAATTCAGCCCTGAAGCAATGGCTAAAAAAGCAAAGAAGGGTAAAAAAGGAAAGAAGAAGAAAAAGAAGAAAAAGAAATCATCTAAGAAAAAGAAAAAAGTCTCTTCAAAAAAGAAAAAATCTAACTCTAAAAAAAGAAAAAAAGCGAACAAAAAAATAAAGAAGAAAAAGAAAAAGAAATCTTCCTCTAAGAAAAAGAAAAAATCTTCTGCAAAAAAGCCAACTCCTAAGAAAGAAGTAAAAGTAGAAGCTCCTAAAAAACAAAAAACTCCTAAAGCTGCCAAGAAGAAAGAGAAGAAGGAAGAAACAGTAGATCCTAGTGGAGCGAAAAGTGGTATTTTCAAAAGACCACCTGCTTATCAAGAAGGATTACTTTGGCTTGCCCGAACATATATTGAAAGAGAAGCTTATAATGATGCGGAAGCAATTATGAGTCAATTGGATGCTGATCCAAATACACTTGAAGATGTCAAAAGACATTTAGCTCCTGTACAAGCTCACTATTTCTTGATTCAAAAAAAATATGAACAAGCAGTAGTGCCTTTGGAAAAAGCGATTAGTCGAGCTAAAAAGAAAAAGAATAAGGCTCGATACGCTTACATCTTGGCCCAAATTCATCAACAAGCCGGAAGAGGTGAAGCATCTTATGCTTTCTACGAAAAAGCAAGTAAATATAGTGAGTCTTACGAGATGCGGTTTAGTTCAAAACTAAATATGGCTAAAAATGACTACGTCAATGGAAGATCTTCAGCCGAAAAAATTACCAAAGAGCTCGAAAAGATGGCTAAAGACATCAAGAACCAAGAATATCGAGATCAGGTTTATTATGCCTTAGCTGATGTTGCACTTAAAAATAATCAGAAACCAGAAGCAATTGGTTATTTGAAAAAATCGCTTCAGTTCAGCAACGAAAATACAGCTCAAAAAGCAGAGGCTTACGCATTACTAGCTGATCTTTATTTTGAAAGTCAGGATTTTGTAAATGCTAAAGTTTACTTTGATAGTACGCTGTTGGTTCTTGCAAAAACTGATGAACGATATGATAGGGTCAATAAATACAGCATTAACCTGACTGAGATTGCTGAAAACATTTTGATCATTCAAGAGCAAGATTCTTTATTGAAAATTAGCAGAATGAGTGCCAAGGATAAAGAAGCTTTAGCTTACCAAATCAGAAAACAACAAGAAGAAGATCGAATAAATAAATTAAAACAAGGACTTAACAATTCTGATAAATTTAATAACGGCCGACCAACTCAACGACCAGGTAGACCTAGTGCAGGCAGTCAGTTAGCACAAAGTACTTTCTTTGCTTATAATGATCGATCGGTCAAAAAAGGAAAACGTGATTTCGAAAAACGATGGGGCAATCGAAAGATGGAAGATAACTGGAGAAGAGCAAGTCGACGTGGAGCTAATGATGCTGAAGATGAAGAAGTAGTTGTAGAGGAAGTACCTTCTGGTGTATTAACTGAAGATGATATTAAATCCTTGCTGCAAGATGTACCAGGTAGCCCTGAAGAAATAAAAGTTGCTGAAGCTAAGATTGTTGATGCAATGTTTGAATTAGGAGGTTTATATCGAGACCGTTTAGAATTAAATGACAAGGCGATTGAAATGCTTGAAGAATTGAACACTAGATTCCCTGGTAACAAGCATGAACTAGATTCTTGGTATTTTTTATATCTGGCACATACGGATATTGGAAATAGTGCTAAAGCAAAATCCTATTTTGACTTGATCACTGGTAAGTATCCGAATACAACCTATGCAAGAGTTCTAGTTGATCCAAATTTTCTTGAAAATAGTAAAGATGAAGAACGTCAAGTAACGGTTTATTATAATCAGACTTATGACACCTTTCAAAAGGGAAAGTATGAAGATGCTTCCCAAAGAGCAGTAAAAGCTTCGGAGTTATTCGGGCCAGCAAATATTCTTCAAGCAAGATTCGCTTTGCTCAACGCCATGTGCCTTGGAAATATTAAAGGAAAAGATGCTTATAAAAAAGAGCTTCAGGAAATCATCTCTAAATATCCAGATACTCCAGAACAAAAACGTGCAAGAGAAATTCTTCGATTGTTAGGTGGTCAGGCCGTAACGGCAGAGGATAAAGAAAAAGTGGGTGGCGAGAATAAAAAGAATCAAGGGGAAAGTAAATTCAAAGTGGATGATAAGAAAATGCATTATTGTATAGTTGTTCTTAAAAACAATTCTATAAAATTAGTGGATGCTAAAGCTGCAGCTTCTGATTACCATCGAGAGTACCATAAAATTGACAAACTCAAAACTGCGAATGTTTACCTAACATCTGATACGAGTACACCGATCTTAGTCATCAGAAGGTTTAAAAACAAAGGACTAGCAATGGATTATTATAATGGCGTTCTTAAAAATAGTCAGGATTACCTTCCAGAAAGTGCAGAATATGAGATCTACCCGATTACTCAATATAACTACCGACAGGTTTTAAAAAGCAAAGATCTGGAGCCTTACAAAAAGTTCTTCGCTGAAAATTATCAGTAATAAACAAACCTCATAATCATAAAAAAGAAGGGAATTGGATTGATCCAATTCCCTTCTTTTTTTCTATACTCACTCCTCACCTCTCACTCCTGAATTATTCCATCTCAATCAACATTTGTCCTTTATCCACTGCAATTCCTTTATTAATATGAATTGCTTTGACTATACCTTCTCCATCTGATTTTATAACATTCTCCATTTTCATGGCTTCAAGTATCAACAACTTATCTCCTTGGTTGATTTCCTGACCAACCTCAACAGATATCTCAAGGACCAATCCAGGCATTGGAGCTTTCACGTCTCTTAATTTCGAACTCGAAGCAACTTCTAATCCTAATTCGTTGACAATACGATCAAATTCATTTTCTAAAGCAACTCGATAAACACGACCATTCACCTTCAATTCAAAAGCCTTTCGCTCGTAATCCAAAGCTATTACATTAGCTTTATAGGATTTGCCATCTTTGACAATATGAAACGTATCCTTACCATTCGGCACGAAATCGAAATCTTGTAATGCTTGTTCAGAAATATCAAATTGGAAATGATTATTGACCTGAGCTTTGTACTTCATTTTTCTTTGGTTTTATCCGTCCTAATTTACTCATAAAATATACCTCAAAAATAGTAAAGCCTAAATAAATAATGAAGAAAGGAAGCAAAAACCATGTATTCTCTGGATTTGCTGCTTTACTGTAAACCAGAACAAATAGGACTATGAGTACCATCTTCATAAAGATAACTCCAAAAATTACCCCAGAAAAGGCATGGTGATTTGAACTATGAGCTGTTCTTTCCGCCCAGATAAAAACGATCAGGGTGAAAAAATTAAAAAAGAGTAGCGTAGCCCAGGAAAAAAGTTGATGTTCTTTGAATACTGAGATGAAAGAGGATGCAAAGATGAGCGCAGCCAAAGCCAAACCAAGGCCGATTAAATTCTTAAAAAAAACGGATCTATCCATTTCTACTCACATCTTTCACAATCAAATAAAGCGTCATTCCTAATGCCAAAAAAGCACCAAGAATAGTCATCAAGGGACTTTCAAATCCCCAATAAGCATCCAACTTTTTACCTATAAAGATACCCAACCCAATGAAAACCATCATTTGGAAGGCCATCCCAGCATATTTTAATGCAACATTAGGATTCTTAGGACGCTTGTCCGATTTTTTCGGTTGACTTGGCAATGGATTTAGATGATTTTAATGAATCAATACTGCCATTTGTTTTAGAAGATCCCATTTGACAGGCAACACTGAATACTGCACCTGATTGAACGATTAACTTATTCGTTCGTACATCTCCAACGACCTTAGCCGTTTCACGTACGTTAAGTAATTCTGCAACCTGTAAAGTTCCTTCAAAACGACCTTCAACAACCGCATTCTGGCATCGAACTTCACCTTCAATAAAACCACTTGGCCCAATAATCACTTTTGCATTACAATTAAGAGATCCTTTGATGATACCATCAATCCGAATATCACTTTCAGATTTGATTGTACCTTCTATAGTAGTACCATTAACGATGGTATTGAGAGAATGAGATGTAGTTGGAAGAATACTCTTCTTTGTAGGCGTAGCCTCTTTTTTCTTACTGCTGAACATTATTCTTTTTCTTTTAATAGTTAAAACAAAATTTCAAACGACTTAAATGTGAGTTCAGTTTTGAACTCCAAAACTTTAACTAAAAGAGCGAATTGTAATAGTATTCTTTCGAATTCAAACGAAAGGTAATACTTTTTTCTAATCTTTTGATGATTAACTAAGGATAAAGTTAAAGCTCAAATATTAGATAAAAATTGAATGTATTATTAGATTCAGCTAGCGATGGGAGTAAAAAAGTGGGTGTTTCCCCGGTTAAATCCCTAGAGATTTACAAATTTGAAAATAGGTAAGATTCAAATTTATCGGGAAAAATTTAAAGATCATTAAACTACTAATTTAATGATCTTTAAATATTTCAAAATCTGTATCTAAATCAAAATCAATTCATTTGACTTTTGATTTATACGACTGATTTTATTAAAAGTTTGGACAGTATACATTTCGTTTCTCAGGACCGCAAATCTTATATACTAACGCGAACTCAAAAGCTCCGTTTGCATTAGATGCTGGTCGTAAAGAAGAAACGTTGATATCGTAACTAAACCCTAAAGAAAAGTCATTATAATCAAATCGAGTAGAAAGGATCATCGCATCTGCAGTAGTTGATTTTGCAAAGTGATTAGATAATCTCATCCATGCTCCAATTTGGAATGCCTGATATTGACGTTTGTTTCCTCCTAATAAAAACTTAAGACTTGTACCTGTATTCAATTCAAATGAAGGTCCTTGTCTCAAAGCAATAATACCTGGAACCAATCCAACTTTATCCGTAATCATAAATTCACCACCCGCATGAACAGTAAACCTAGAATACAATGCTTCAAATTCAGCATTTTCAAATGACTGATTTGCTCTGTTTAAGTGATTATAAGCACCTCCTATATAAAGGTTGTTATCTTCATCAAAAACAGTAAACCATAATACACCTGCTGCAACATCAGCAAAAAGGAAATTGGTATTAGTAAATTCTTCAAAAGTAGGTAAAGCTCCATTAAAGCCTCCATTTCCATCATGCTGCGTACCATAACGCGCATTTAAGAAGTCGATACTTCTTTGAGAAACCCCAGCATCTGCACCAAGTACTAGATAATGTGCTTTCTTTCTATAACCGCCCATCTTCTTACTATAAGAAAATGAAAGACGCCCTTGCAATGTAGAAAAATCAAGTTCGCCTGCTCTATCCCCCCAAAAAGTACCTCCGATACCAAAGAAATCATATCGTCCAACAGGAATACGTTGATCATATGAAACAGAATAAGTATTAAAGGCATTCGACTTTAATACACTGGCCCACTGGTTCCGATAATTTGCAACTAATCTTACGTTACAATTCATCACACCCGTCATGGCTGGATTCAAATTTAAAGGAGAAAGGTAGAATTGCGAAAAGTG
The DNA here is from genome assembly GCA_937921595.1 of uncultured Saprospiraceae bacterium. Classification (GTDB taxonomy): domain Bacteria; phylum Bacteroidota; class Bacteroidia; order Chitinophagales; family Saprospiraceae; genus JAHDHW01. Next base: position 37,882 of record CAKZTD010000034.1, on the reverse strand, counting down.
AATATCCTGAGCGCTCACACTAAGTGACCCCAAGCCCACAAAACAACAAATAATGAGTAAATGTTTCAATCTTTTCATAAATACAGAATTTGTAGTAATATTTTTTAATAAACTCTAGAACACGGGAATATTACATTTAATCGCACTAGACGATAAAAATAGGAATTTTTTTATTGAATCATACTAAATGGGCGCTTAAAATTGCTGTGATCTACAACTTTTTTGAAAAAGTTAAATTGGCATGCACTTTTAAACGCTTTTTATTTCAGAGATATTACTTAAAATCGATCTTTTATAAGAATAATAAATGCGCAATACTTAGGTTAAATAACATATATTTAGCCTGTTGAAAATCAGACGGTATTATCGTCATACTTCCAAGATGCACCATATTCTTCTACTAAAACATTGTCATAATAATCTGCTTTTTCGAATAAATATTGAAAAAGTTTCCTACCTGTTTCATCATTTAAGTAGCGATCATAAATAAGTAACGAAAGAACAATGTCTTGACCTCTGATACTAAATGTCAATCCTTCAATAATATGATTTTGTCGTAATAAATATTCATAGAGGGGTTGAATATTTTGGGGGGGCAAATTACATAGACTAGCATCTCCAATTATTAGGCCAGTTTTCTCATAATAAGAAATACTAATTCGGGCACTTCCCTCTCTAATTCCCCAATTATTTGGACCTCTACGAGTAAGCTTTACATCGTGACCAAGTTCACCCAACAGATGCTCTATTGTATAAGCACAACCTACTGGTTCAAAAGGTTCGATCATAGAAGGCAACTCAATTTTACCTCCACATTCCGGACAGTATTTTGACGTTAACTGATGCTCAAATATCATATTTAGGCAGCTATAACATCGAGCTGCATTATCGCTTTTACCTTGTTTGAATTCTTCAATCGCGGCCTTTAAATAAGAAACAGGCAATGAAAAACCTATGTTATTATCTATATCTGCAATAAAAGTATTGATCCCGATAATCTCGCCTTTATCATTTAATAATGGGCCACCACTATTTCCAGGATTTAAAGAAGCATCATGATGGACAAAATTGATATCATCCCGAGGTTCGGAGGGATTCGTAACAATTCCTTGTATAGCCGTGTATGACATACTGAATGGGTGCCCTACTGCCAAAACGGTATCTCCCATCTTGAAGTCATCATTCCCAAGCTTAGCTTTTGGTAACTCTTCTCCGTTTTCAAAAATAGGTGGGCTTAAAAAAGCCAAATCATACTTCATATCCAAATATAAAACCTGAACGATTTGCTTTTTAAATTTCGCGCCAGCAATTACAACATCACAATTATCTCTTACGACATGCTCATTGGTAACAATCATGTCTAAATCAGGCAAATAGAATCCTGTCCCCATATTATATGGAGTAGCTATTTGTACAATCAGATTTCTATATGTTTCTATGATTTTTTTCATATTAGGCATTCACTGCCGTCATTTCCAGTTCTTTGATCATCATTAAAAATGATTTTGCAAAACTCAACTTTGTATCTGTATTCAAGAAGCTGGTATTTGGATTGAATTCATGATATAAATGCTTATTAGAATGTACAATTTCTTTGATCGCTCTTTTGATACTTTTCCCATTCAACTCTCCATTGCTTTCATTAAAAAATGTTTGCTGGAATCCTAATTGTTTAAAATAGGCTGGTTCGAGCACTTCAAAATACAATTTGAATAAATCAAGAACGCCTTTAGGTACTGCATAATTAAATAAGCAATTACCAACAATATAACCAGGTATTCCCAAAGCAATCGCCTCATGTTTATTTTCACTATACCAATCCATATGTGAAAGCTCTCCTTGAATTACGCCTCTAATTCTTTGAAGATTAATAGGCTTAGTAATTCCAAAAGTCGTTCTGACCCGATACATTTCTTTAAAAAAATCTTCTTTAGGTCGTTCCACCAATGCTTTTAACTCTTTCTGAATCATTGCATTCTTCTCTAGCGTGGTCTTGTGCTTATTGGAAAAATAAAGCCGATTAATCCTTTCCAGAGTTTCCATCATAAAACCTTCTGGCTTGATTAGAAAATCGAGTCGGTAAACCAAATCTAACAACAGATAAGTTATTCCTCCCGGATATTGGGTTACGCTAAGCGTTCCATTTTCAATGATATCAAAAATAGATCTGATTTTGGATTGGATAAATTGATACTTTGCTTCTTTCTCCCGGTCGGTCAACTCGACAAGATGACTACTTTTTATTGGTGTCAATGCCTCAAATTCATCTAGCAGTAAATCATCCTGCTTGTCAGCATTGATTGCTAGTTCACGAAGTGCATAATAAAATTTATAAGGAGAACCGTCCAGTAAAAAACTATCAAAGACAATCGAGATACAATTATCTTCATCTAAGGCAAAACGGCTATATTCTAAATTGAAATTATGAGAGATTAATCGATTTAAAAATCCAAGATGCAGTTCATCTGCCTTAACGATCTTTGCTTCTACTCTAATTTTAGAATGGTCGACAGAACCAATAATTGTCTTTGAGCCTTGTAATATTTCAAAATGTAAAACCCCTTCTTCTTCTTTCCAGCTCACATTTTCTTCTTTTTCATCTTTTAAATAGAAGAAGAAATCTCTATAAGCTCCGAGATAATCTTTATTGTCAAACTTCTCTAAAGCACTATCCCAGGCATCATACTGTTCGATCGTCTTATAGGAATCACTGTACCGACCGAATCGTATATCCGGTTGATCCTCCTCACTAGTGTGAGCTCCAAAAAGACGGTCAAATAATCCCATTTGTTATAATTGTCGAGGGGGTCTATAAATCAAAAGGAAAAATAATATTTTTGAAGGATAAATCAGCATATATTGCAGAGTATTATATGGCAATCGCAAGAAACCCTTTTATTAGGTGATTGCTCCGCAAGTGATCGCTCTGCTTGTGAGGTCGCAATAGTTTGACGACCTCACAGGCGTAGCAATCAACTAAGATTAAGAAAAAATCAGATCTAATTTTCCCTATGTTGAAATTCCGAACAAAGATCCCAAATAGCTCTTTCTCTTTTGATTTTGATCATAGGCAGCCAATCCTGTGTATGGGTTCCTGCTTCGCAGAGCATATTGGGTCAAAATTAACTAGCTTTAAATTCACAAGCCTACTCAATCCTTTTGGGATTTTATACAATCCCTACTCTATTGCAAATGGACTGGAACAATTGTCAAGCAACAGAATCTTTTCGGAAGAAGATCTTTTTGAAGCCAATGGTCAATGGCATAGTTTCGATCACCATGGTCATTTTTCAGATCAGGAGAAAACCAAAGCAATTCAAAATATCAATCTAAAAATAGAAGAAGGTTTTCATTTTTTAAAAAAGACAAACCGTCTGATTCTGACTTTTGGAACGAGTAATGTTTTTGTTTATAAAAAAACACAGGAGATCGTCGCCAATTGTCATAAAGTTCCTAATCACGAATTTGAAAGGAAGGCGCTTTCTATTGAAAGTATCCTAGAGAAATTAAATCCTATTTTCGATCAATTAAAAAACCAAAATCCTGACTTAGAAATACTTTTAACGGTCAGCCCCATAAGGCATATTCGCGATGGTTTGATTGAAAATCAAAGGAGTAAATCTCGTTTGCTCTTAGCTTGTGAGCAGCTTTCTAAGAAGGCCAACTTTATCCATTACTTTCCATCTTATGAAATTATGATGGATGATTTAAGAGATTATCGTTTTTATAAAGAAGACATGATTCATCCGAGTGATCTGGCGATCAATTATATTTGGGATTATTTTGATCAATGTTTTTTTAGTGCAGAAACCAGGGATTTAAATTTGAAGATTAGTAAAATAATTAATGCGGTGCAGCATCGGCCGTTTCACCCAGAATCGGAAGAACATCAATCTTTCCTCTATAAACAGCTAAAAGCAATTGAAGAGATTGAATATGAATTTAATTATTTAAATTTCGAAAAAGAAGTGGAGATAGTAAACAAGCAAATTTCAAGTTCCTAACCTAAACCACCATTATCTTTGCTATTTCAAATCAATCGATTCACCGTAGTATTTTCGTCAATCTGACCAGCCTTATTCAAGGTCAACAAATTAAGCCCTGGTGTTTTTCCAACTTCAATACTTCCTAAGTCATCTTCAAACCCAAGCGCTTCGGCGCCGTTGAGTGTTGCCCATTTAATCATCGTTTCGAAAGGAACATAAGATTGATATTTCGCAATCGTTTTCATTTCATCCAATACCGAAAGTTGCCAATTAGAAGTCAGGCTATCTGTACCTATAGTCAGCCGAGCATTGGTATCTATAAAATGTTGATAATTTGGTAACCTGTTTTCAATATATAAATTCGCATTGGCACAGGTAGCCCAATAGACCTTATCGCTCCAAGCATGTGCATCCTCAATGTTCTTTTTCGTCGTCAATGTATTATGAACAAACAGGCTACGAACATTAGGATTCATATGCTGCATCGCATAATAAATCGAGTGTTTACCTGTTGCTTGAAAATCTTCAAGAGATACATTAAAACCTTTATAAAAATCTATAAACCCACCTGTCTTGTCCAAGAAAAATTGATCCTCTGCAGGAGTTTCTTGATTGTGAATACTCATCGTCCCTTGATCACCATTAACCTCATTGATTAATTCGAATAACTTTTTCGAAACAGTATAAGGTGCATGAGGAACACAAGTGAATTTGTTCCCATTTCCTTCAGTTCGACTATCGTAAACAGCTTTGTATTTTTCAAATTCTCGTTCCGCCCAAGCATCCTGAAGAAAGTCAAACATTTCAACAAAAGTATGATATCGAATTGCGCTTTTTGCTTTGCGTTTAAAAGTATCAATCTTATTTGAAATATCTCCAACAGCTACTATTCCTCCTTTGTGCATTTCATCATCAGCCATATCAATTGCCGTCCAGATATTTGCTTCTGGCTCATCTCGAAAATTAACCACATTAGATATAAAAGGAATTAAAGAAGTCCCTGTCGCGACCTTCCCTTTCATATGCGAAAGCTCTAGGTGACAATGGCTATTTATAAAACCTGGAACGATCACTCCTTGATGAGATTCTAAAGATAAAAGACCATGTTCTGATCGATCACCAACAGAAATAATTTTGCCTTCTTTATCAACGACAACAACCCCATTTTTAATTGGATCCCCGTTAATGGTGTAAATTGTATCTGCGGTAATTCTTCTCATGGTTGTACTTTTATTTTTTTTATAAAAAGCTAACAATTAAGTATTTGATAAATTATCAAAATTCGTGCGTATTATTAACATATTCAACTGCTAACTTACTGACTTAATTCTCAACTATCAAACTCCTGAACGATCAAGCCATTCTTCATCCGAGGTTCGAACCAAGTAGACTTCGGAGGCATTGCTTCGCCCATATTTGCTACAGTAATCAAATCTGTTAATTCTACAGGGTAAAGACAAAAGCCAACACTATCTTCATTTTTCAAAGTCATCATTTGGAAGTTTTCTAAGCCTTTTATTCCTTCTACATATTTGATTCTAGTATCTGTTCTTACCTCTTCAATACCTAAAACCCCCTTCATCACTTTTTCATCGAGCATACTTGCATCTAAAAGGACAGGCGTTTTTTGATAGGATTTTAAAACTTCTTTTTTCCAAGTAAGTTTAAACCATTCTTTATTTAAAAACATAACGATCTCATGTTTTTGAGAAGGCTTATTTGGTTCCTTTAAAATTTCTACATCAAAAAACTGAGAAATTTTATCCATAAAAGTGGCCTGTGTATTATCATTTAATCCGGTAACAACCCGATTAAAATCATGGATTTCTAATTGATCTTTTGGAAAGAAAGCACTCAGGATGACATCAAATTTTGACTCTCCCATCTTTTTCATAATCCGCTTATTCATGAGCGCCAAAGTAGAACATCGATGGTGACCATCAGCAATATAAGTCTTCGGCACTTTTTCTAAAAAGAGTTGTTGAAATTTGTCGATCAGTTCAACATCTCCAACCTCCCAAAAGCGATGGATTTGCTGATCCTCAGAGAAATTAGTTTCATGAAAGCATCCATTCTCTTTTTTGAAATTATTAATGAGTTCAGTAATCTCATCTACTTTTTGATAGGTCAATAAAACAGGTTTAACTACAGCGTCCCGACTAATCATCAATTCCATTTGCTGTTGCTCTTTCGACGAGATCGTATCCTCATGCTTTTTTATATTTCCCTCATTATAATCCTTAATATCAGAACAAGCAATCAATCCTGTGAAGGTTCGTAAAGTTGTTTCTATTTCGCAAATATAGATAGCTTTCTGAGTAGTCTTATCAAAAAATCCGTTCCGTTTATATTCAGGGTACTCAAATTTTACTCTTGCAAAAAAAGCATCAGATGAGGTGACAAAATCCATATTAGGATACACTGCCTGGAAAGGCTTTATTCTCATTAAAAAACTTATTTTAAGGTTTGACAAACGGTTAGCAACCATTAAGAAAAACACTGCCCGATTTAGGAAACCAGGCTTGATCGTTTAAAACTTATTTCACCATTTTTAGAAAAGTACCAATCAACCAATTGGAGTCTGCTTTGACCAATTTATCCAACATGGTATCCGCTTTACTTGCGAATAGTTTTATATCACTGACGACTTTACAAAACTCCTCTGACTCTTTGCAAACTCCTTCGACACTCGAGATTTCGTCAAGGATTTTTATCATAGGTTCGAGCTCTTTCTTTTTACGTTCCGTGATGATTTTTTTAACGACTTGACTCATTTCTTTTTCTGCAACGAAATACTCTTTCCGTTCACCAGGTTTTAAATCTTTATAAACGAGTCCCCAATCAATCAAGGTACGTACATTCATATTGGCATTTCCTCGACTGATCTGGAGTTCTTCCATAATCTCTTCTGCAGTCAAAGATTCCTGAGAGACCAATAGCAAGGCATGCACCTGAGCCATCGTTCTATTAATTCCCCAACTTGAGCCAAAAGCGCCCCAAGATTGAATAAACCGCTCTTTTCCTTTTTGTAATTCCATTAAATGCCTTTTTATGTCTATGAGCAAAGATTTCACTAAACACTATAAGTAGTTAGACAGAATTATCAATAAGTTATTTTTTAGGATATTTGAAATATTATCTCACAACCTCCTTTCAGTCTTTATTTCAATAATTTTTCAAAATCAAAATAACTTATGAATAATTTTGTACCGTCAATACTTTCAATAAGTATTGAATTTAGCGCTTTCATCATTGAAATCAAAATTCTAGCCTTTTTGTTCAAAGTTCTGTTATAAAAAAGAAGTACTCCTTCCACTCAGATAGTAGAATTGTTCAATAAAAAATCCCGTATTGGAATCAAACCAACACGGGATTTTTTTAAAGCTATTGACTACTTTTCAGGTTTATAGAATGGAGCTTTTACCACCTTGGCTGCTAATCGTTTTTTACCAGCTACAACAAAAAACTCTGTATCTATTGTAGAAAAAGCTTTAGGTACATAACCCATCCCAATTGGAATTTCTAAAGATGGTGAAGAAGTGCCAGAAGTAACCTCTCCGATTACGTTTCCTTCTGCATCTTCTATTGGATAACCATGACGAGGTACTCGACGATCATCGACAGTAAATCCAACTAGCTTTTTGGTAATCCCTTCTGCTCTTTGTTTTCTGAATATATCTACAGAATTGAATTCTCCTTTTTTAGTTTTAGTAATCCATCCAAGGCCTGCTTCGATTGGAGAAGTTTCATCATTGATGTCATTTCCATAAAGACAATATCCCATTTCTAATCGAAGTGTATCTCTTGCACCCAAACCAACCGGTTTTATATCCAAATCTTTTCCAGCTTCGAAAACAGCTTCCCAAAGTTGCACTAAATCTGCATTGGCAACATATAATTCCAATCCACCAGATCCAGTGTACCCTGTTGCAGAAACAATGACATTATCAATCCCTGCGAATTTTCCTTTTTTGAATGTATAATATTTTAAACTACTTAGATCTACATCTGTTAATTTTTGCAAAGCGTCCATCGCCTTTGGTCCTTGCACCGCTAACAACCCCGTCTGATCAGAAATGTTGATCATTTTTGCTTCGAAATTATTATGATCTGCAATCCAGTTCCAGTCTTTTTCAATATTAGAAGCATTAACAACTAACATAAAAGCTTGCTCTCCTTCTGCACATTGGTCTTCATCTAAACGATAAACCAAAAGATCATCCACAATTCCTCCCTCATGATTTGGGAGACAAGAATATTGAGCATCTCCAATCTCCAAATTCGCGACGTTATTGGACGTTACTTTTTGAATTAAGTCTAAAGCTTCTTTTCCGCGAACAATAAATTCGCCCATGTGTGAGACATCAAAAACGCCAACACTGTTTCTCACTGCAAGGTGTTCTTCTTTGATACTGGTATAAGAAATCGGCATATTATAGCCAGCAAACTCAGCCATCTTAGCGCCTAGCGCTTCGTGCGTGTCATTGAGAGGTGTATATTTCATTTCCGTTTTTTAAAGATTGGTTTTATTTAGAAATAACAATTTTATCAATAATATCTCCTACGCCAATATTATGTACGATATTCATACCTTCTACTACTTTTCCAAAAATAGTATATCGTCCATCCAAATGCGGTGTCGGAGAATGAGTAATAAACCATTGGGTTCCTTCCGTATCTTTACCTGCTGATGCCATCCCAACATAACCTTCTCCATCATAATACATCATTGGCAATTCAGATCGAATGGAATAATTCGCACCTCCATATCCATCTCCTCTCGGGCATCCATCTTGTACTACAAAGTTAGGTACTACTCTATGAAAACTTTTTCCATCAAAGAAACCATTCTTCGCTAATTTTACAAAGTTATTAACGGATGCTGGTGTTTGTTCTTGAAAAAACTGAATGGTGACATTTCCTTTTGCTGTAACGATCACCGCTCTGGTTGTTTCTGAAATCGACTTCGCCAAGTTCCAATCAATTGGATTGTTGTAATCTGGAGTCTTTGGTTCTGCAGGAATTCCTTTGAAAAAGTTCAAAGCTTTGCTTACCGCATTATAGGTTTCAATATCCTTTGGTAAATTTAAACCTGACAATGCTGTTTCTAAAAACTGAGTGCTATCAATTAAGCTTGAAAACTCTAATTCTTTTTTAGATAAAACTTCAGCAGATACATACATCATTCCTACATCTCCACTCTTGATTGCGTTTTGTAAAAAAACGGCAATATCTCTTTTTACTTTTCGATGCCCTAGGCCAAACCATTTTGAAAATTCCGGATAATTGGCAATATGGGAAATTGCATCTGCACAAGCAGTACGAACAACTGGAATAGACGAAGCCAATCCTTGTTGACTGATAAATCTATAATTCCAACCATGCTCACTCAAAGCCATAATCGCTGCTGCCTTTTCATAATGATTAGAACTGTTTAAAATAATTTGTCGCAGTTCAATATTTATTTTCCCTTTAGTCACTTCAAAATAAGGCGGGAGATGTTTGTTTGCTGCTCGATATAAGGATGATCTAATTTGCCATGGATAGCTTGTATCTTTTGCCATTTTCCAATAATCAACAGCTTCTCTTGCGTCTCCTTTATCAATCAAATACTGGCTAGCAGTCAGTGCGAGATTCAGGTTTGGATTTTTCAATGCTTCTAAAACCAGTTCTCTGACATTGGCATAATCAAAATTATTGAAGGCTCTAATAATATTACATTTGACCCTGTAATCTTTAGAAATGTTATATCGAGTCTTTAGTGTTTGGAGTGCTTCAGGAGCTTTCGTTTTTCCAAGCGCCATGGCCAAAGCCATTTGTGTTTTAGGATCATCGGAACGTCCCATTGCTATTATTAATGGAGCAGCAAGACTATCTAGTTTTATATTTCTGGCTCTCTGCAAATAATTAGCTGCAATCGTTCTTACACTTTCCGGATATCCGTTTTCACTTACCAACTTAATCATTCGTTCTGTTCCTTCCTTACTAACTATATTTCTTAATCCAAACCTATAAATCCCCCAAGCTTGTCCTTCCAAAAGAGCTGTATCTCTTCTGGTATAAGTCTTGATTGTACTCAAAGCATTTAAAAGAGGAGCACTTGCACATTTACCAACCGCTTCTAAAACTGTCTTATTAAAGTTTGCAGATTGTGAAAGAGAATCATCTTTTTGAAAAGAGCTGATTAAAAACTGTTCTGCTTTTTCACCTCCGGTTTGTCCTAAAGCATAAGCTGCCGCAATGCTTACTTCTTCAATATCATCATTGAGCAATATTCCTAAATCCTCGATTGCTTTTTCATCTTGAACGGAGCCCATAGCCATAGCCGAAGCGTAACGATAAGATGGATCTTTGTGATCGAAATACACTACCAAACTATCGGTGTTCCTTTGATCCTGAAAGTTGAATATCTTTTGAAGGATTGGATCACTGAGATCAGATTTGATCTCCGTAAGTTTCTCTTCTGTAACTGGCATACATTGAACAAAAAAGCCAAGTACAAAAAGGTAAAATAAAAATTTCTTCATGGTATGGTTGTAAACTCAAAACAAGCACTTTGGAAGATCTCTTTTAGACAAACCATGGAAATTAAGGGGGATGCCTTAAGAGAATTGGAATATTCCCAATGCGCTTTTGTGTCGGTATAAATTCTAATTAAATGCTTACTAAATTGTTAGACGTAAATATCAAAATAGCTTATCAATATTTTTGTTCCGTCACTTACTCTGCAAAAGTAAGAAAATTTGTCTTTTTAGGATAAAGGGGATAGCTTTTACTTTTGATAAGTCAAGAGGTGACAAATAGCCGCCTCTTGAAAGTAATTTTATTATAAATATCTATCTGAAATCTTCAATTTCGGTTGTATCTCTTTCTAATTCATCTCCCCATTCATCTCCAAAATCTTCATTTTCTTCTCCTTCTTCTTCCATTCCTCCATAAGGCCCACGATCCTGATTATAAGATTCACAATCCATTTCGATTCCAATATCTCCCGGAGGTCGGTAAAATCTAGCTTTTACATCGTAATCTGCCTCTGGATCATTTTCTAATCGTTTCAATAATTTAGCATAAATTGGTCGAGCCATCTTTGCACCAATTCCAAGATTAAGTGTTCTAAATCGGACCCATCGATCATCTCCTCCTACCCAGGTTCCAACAACCAAATCCGGGGACATCCCCATAAACCAACCATCTACATAGTCATTGGTTGTTCCTGTTTTTCCAGCAATTTCACTCTTAATTCCACCAAAACCAGGTAAGCCTTGATTCATCACATTCTTCATCATTTGAATCATCACAAAATTTGAAGAAGGATTCAACGCTCTTCTATCTTCGATTACTTCCTCGTAGATTTTATTACCATTTCTATCTTCAATTCTAGTGATAAAAATTGGCTTATTATAAATTCCATTATTCGCAAATGAGGTATATGCTCCAGTCATTTCCATCACCGTCAGATCACTTGAGCCCAGACAGATAGAAGGTTGTTTAGGAATTTTCAAACTTCCATTTCCTCGTTTTTTGTCTACGTCAATTCCCATTCCTTTTACCAGCGAACGCACAGTTCTCGTATCTCCGAGTTGTTTCATAAGATAAACAGAGACTGTATTTTTAGACCATTGCAATCCTTTAAAAAGAGTGAAAGGTTTTAATGAAAACTTGCCATCTGCGTTTTGAGGAGTCCAGTCCTTTAAAAGATTGAAATTTCCTTCTCCTTTATGAATCGTATAAGGTAAATCATCAACTACATAACAAGGAGAGATCCCTACCTGATCAATAGCCGTTGCATAAATAAAAGGCTTAAATGTAGAGCCCACTTGTCGTTCAGAGGTTACGTGATCAAATTGAAAATATTTGTGATTGACTCCTCCTACCCAAGCTTTTACATAACCCGTAACTGGATCAACAGCAAGACTCCCCACTTGAAGGAAATTTCGATGATACTTAATGGAATCCAAAGGAGACATTGTGGTATCTTTTTCCATCTTTCCTCCATAGGTAAAGACAGTCATTTTTACCGGTGTATCAAAAACTTCTTTAGCCTTAGCTTGTAAAGAAATCCACTGTCCTTTTAGCTTCGAAAAGTTAGGACTTTTTAAAACCTTCCGATAATTAGCTGCTCGTTCGGATGAAATCATTTTTCGGGAGACCAGTTTTGCAATGGTTCCTTTTTTACTTTCTTCTGCGATTATTCTTTCGATCTCATAATCCTTAAGTTCGTAGCCATCAAGTTCGTTAGCTAATTTCTTGATAATTTCATTCAAGTATTTCGACCTTAAGCTTTGGTATCGTTTCGTATCTCGGATCAACTTCTTCATTCCTCGTTTCCGAGAGGCGTCCTCTGCTTCAAGTTCTTCAAGTTCTTTTGTTGGATCACGATACGTCCAAGGATCTTTTCCTTTCCAGTGTTTATCAAATGTTTTTTGCAATCTGGTCATATGTTCTAATACCGCTTGCTCTGCATGATTTTGAATTACCGGATCAAGTGTGGTATAAATTCTAAGACCATCTTTATATATGTTGTATGGTGTACCATCTGATTTGTAGTACTCTTTGTCTGCAAAAATTCTATTCAACTCTTTTCGTAATTCCATTCGAAAATAAGGAGCTAAACCATCAGCATGTGTCTTTCTGTTAAATTTAGACATGTCCAATGGCAATTTTCTCAAAGAATCATACTCTGTATGGGTAATAAAATTATTCTTTTCCATCTGACTAAAGACAACCATTCTACGATGCTTGACTGTATCTTGTCTACGCATTGGATTGAATAGATTCGGATTTTTAAGCATCCCCACTAAAGTTGCTGCTTGTTCGATGGAAAGTGAATCTTGTGATTCATTAAAATAAATTTCAGAAGCTGCTTTAATACCATAAGCACCATTCAAGAAACTAAACTTATTGAGGTACATCGCAATGATCTCCTGCTTGGTATAACTACGTTCTAATTTGACGGCAATGATCCATTCTTTGAATTTTTGAACAACCCTTTCTAAACCTGATCCAGGCTTTTCTGTAAAAAGCATTTTGGCTAGTTGTTGAGTAATTGTACTCGCTCCTCCTCCACTTTTTTGTCTGAGTATTATTGTTTTTACAGCAACCCTCAACAAACCATGAAAATCAATTCCCGAATGTTTATAATATCGTTCATCTTCAGTAGCAACTAAAGCTTGTTCTACCAAAGGAGAAATCTCGTTAAAAGAAACCTGAACTCTATTCTCATAATAGTATCGTCCCAATACTTCACCATTGGCTGCATATACCTCAGAAGCCAAATTACTCTTTGGGTTTTCTAATTCATCAAAAGTGGGTAAGTCTTGATAGGATAGGAAAACAAACATACCAATCAAAGCAAGGAGACCACAAATGGTCAGTCCCCACATCCATCTTACAATCTTGCGATAGGTGGGTTTCCTTTCTTCACGAAAAGTTTTAGGCTCTTCCCCTTCTGTCTCTGCTTGAATAAGATCATTTTGATCCATATTTCTGAATTTTAGATAGTATTTTTACACGCCTCGATCAGATCAATAATATTAATTTAGATAAAAATATTATCATCCTAATTAAAAAAAGGCTTAGTTATTATACAGAATTATTGTGAAGTTATTTTTTTAAAAAAGACATTCTAAAACATTCAACACAAATCCTTTTAGTCAATTGTTTATGAAATTTCAGAAAGCCCAAATAACTGATCACAAATTTTACTCCGTCTCTTTTATAGTATGTTTGCTTCGCAAATTAAGAATAAGGACTAAGGAATTAAAAATTCAGCCCTATTTTCTGCTTTTAAGATCTAAATTGCCTAGATTTCTTTATAATAAGCCAGACTTTTCATCACAATCTCCTCCTCAAAGTTTTGATCAATCTGGGCTTCTCCGATATTTTTTAGGATGGTGAAATTGATCTTTCCATCTTTATTTTTCTTATCGTTTTTCATTAAACGTAAGAATGTTGAGAAATATTCATTTTTAAAGGCATACTTGCCATAAATTTTTAATATAAAATTGGATACTTCTTCTGCAAAATTGATTGGGAAACCATCTTTTTGAGCAGAGAGGTAAGTTTCGCAAACCATTCCTATTGCTATCGCTTCTCCATGAGTCAAAGGGTAAACACTGTTGAGTGCATGGCTTTCTACTGCATGGCCAATTGTGTGTCCAAAATTTAGGGATTTTCGAATATTCCGCTCAAAGGGGTCAGCTTCAACCACTCGCTTTTTGATTTCTAATGAAGGAACCATTAATGGCAGCCAGTCTACTTTTTCTAGATTTTCTATTTCTTTGATTTGATTCCATAATCCAGCATCTGCAATCAAACAATGCTTGATAATTTCAGCAAATCCACTTCGGATCTCTCTGACAGGCAATGTTTTTAAGAAAACCGGATCAATAAAAACGGCTTTGGGATTTTTGAATAAACCGATACTGTTTTTAATATCTGCGAAATCAATTCCTAGCTTACTTCCTATGGAGGAGTCTACATTTGAAAGTAAGGTTGTTGGTATTTGTATAAAATCAATTCCTCTCTTATAGGTGGCAGCACAAAATCCGCCCATGTCTCCTATCACTCCACCACCAAGCGGAATAAGTAAAGCATTTCGATCTGCATTAGCTTCTATCATTTGCTTCCAAATAAAACTACAGGTATGGATATTTTTATGCTGCTCGCCTGACTGGATTTCTATAACAATAGGATCTTCAATAGTTGTCTTTTCCATGAAGATTGGCAGGCAATGCTCTTTGGTATTTTCATCTACAATAATGAAATACTTCGAATAGGAAGATTCTTCTAGAAAAACATTTAAAGTTTTCCAGATTTCTCCAACATAAATATTGTAGTCATCCAACTCAATCGTCTGCATAGGTTGATTTTATTAATTCCTTACAAAGATACGATGTGTCATACCTTTTGTACGGGTTAAATTGAAATTTGTGCTGACTTTTTGAGAAATCGTAGGCTTTGGAGGAGAATTCGATGGGATGATTAGCCTTCGTCGATATAGTTTACACTCCAGGCTTCTGGCTTGTCAGAAAACAATGCTTTGGTTTTAGTCCAGGTCTCCTTGAAAAATGTTGAATGTCTATAATTATTTAGATCATCTTCACTATCCCAGATACTGAAAGTAAAAAAGATGTTATTTGGTTTTACACCTTGTAACAATTCAACATGATGGCATCCTTGACAAGCTTTGATTTTGGCTTTACTTTGTTCAAAAACTTCCTTGAACTCGTCAAGCTTGTCTGTCTGAAAAGTTAATTTTACGATTCTTTTGATCATGGTTATTACTGATTTCTCTTTTCAAGAAGCAAGTTAAAAACTTGCATTATCTAGAACTTTCAAGTTAGTTCTATTATGCTAGATAGATTTACCTAAAACTTGAAAGAGTTTTACTCAAATTCAATATGGACGCCTTCTTCCAGCCCCAAACCAAGTAGACTTGCTGCTTTACCTTTATTAATCGCTATTTCAAGAAAACCAGTATCATTGAATAGACATACAGGTTCTCCTACAGCTACATCTGCATAGCTTTTACTTATTTTAGTAATCGGCTCAAAACGTTTAAAATAAATTTTAAAACTCCGCCGCTGTCTTGTTTTTTCAAAAAGTTCTTCAGAAATATTTACGATTGCATTTTCATAATTATCTATATGTATGATCGTTCCCTTAATCAAGGAAGGATTGACTATAGGTTGAAACGTTATCCGTTCTTCAATCTCATCCACCAAGATTCCGATTTCATTAAAAGGCATTCCGGTAGCAATATGATTAACAGCTAATGCGAAAATATCTGCCGTCAACATTCCTTCTACTACTTCCAATTCATAAATCACATCAGCTGGATCTTCAAAAATCAAAGAAAAGATTCCATTATCAGGACCGATGAAATAATGGCCATTATATCTTGCTGCCAAAAAACAACGTTCTTCTTTATAATGATTATCGATAGATATCAGATGGACTGTGCCTTCTGGAAAACAATCGTAAGCATTTTTTAAAATGTAAGCTCCCTGAACTATATCAAAGCTCTTGACGTTATGAGAAATATCATTGATATTGAGGGTAGAATTTCGGCTGAGTAAAGCCCCCTTTACGGCTGCTACATAATAATCCGATAATCCAAGATCAGATGTAAAAGTGACAAGAGGCATAATGATTGGCATTGTTTTATTAATTAAAGCTATTTTATCTTTTGGCTTGTTTTAAAGCTCTAAATTTACAGTAAATAAACGTAATTTTATTGACGATTTGTTTAAAAGTGAATTCATAAAAGATTAAACAGTGTCAGCATTTATTATAATTTGAACAATCAGTTTTTAAAAACCATAATATATTGAGTGAAATAATTCTTACCATAGATGGAGTCGATCCCTTAGAACTGTACGGCGAAAAAAATGTAAAATTAAATATATTCCGTCAAGCGTTTCCAAACATCACGATTACTTCTAGAGGCAATAGTATAAAAATCAGTGGCGATAAGAAGGAAGCCCAAGAAGCTAAAGGCAAATTGGAAATGATGGTTCGTTTGTTAAAAGAACAACATGAACTCACCATTGAAACGATCAAAGATTTACTGAATGGTAATAATCCTTTTGATTCGAGAATCAGTAATGGAGATACAAGCAATTCTACCATTGTGCACGGCCGTGGAGGAAAACCGATCAAGCCTAAAACCCGAAATCAAAAAAAGCTAGTTGAAGCTTCAGAAAATAATGATATCGTTTTTGCATTGGGCCCAGCGGGTACAGGTAAAACTTATACCGCTGTAGCACTAGCTGTCCGTGCATTAAAAAACCGCTTAGTCAAAAAAATAATCCTGACACGACCAGCTGTTGAAGCTGGTGAAAATTTAGGTTTTCTTCCTGGGGATTTAAAAGACAAAGTCGATCCATATTTGCGTCCGCTTTATGATGCGTTGGACGATATGTTGCCATTGGAAAAACTAAATTTTTTCATGACCAATCGGGTGATTGAAGTTGCTCCTTTAGCTTTCATGCGTGGACGGACATTGGACAATGCTTTTATCATCTTAGATGAAGCTCAGAATGCTACACCGACTCAATTAAAAATGTTTTTAACCAGAATCGGACCGTCTGCAAAATGTATCATCACAGGAGATTTAACTCAGATCGATTTACCTTATAATCAGAAATCAGGTTTAAGACAATCGCTACCGATGTTAGAGCAAATTGATGGTATCGAATCCGTTTATCTAAGTGCTGAAGATGTTGTTCGTCACCGATTGGTGAAAGAAATCATCAAAGCTTATGATCGTTTTGCTAAAGCTCGACAAGAGCAAAAAGATGCGGAACGTGAAGCTAGAGAAAAAAACCGGAGAGAGAGAAACCGACCCGATGATAAGGATTAATTTTGTTTTTGATTGAAATAAGCTGTACATGATTTATAAGGTTTCCAAACCAAGCCGATCCATAAAAGGTAGTATTAGTCTTGATGGTTCAAAGAGTATTAGTAATCGGGCATTGATTATTCAAGCGCTTTGTGAAATGCCATTTGAGATTGATTATTTATCAACCTCAAAAGATACATCGACATTACAAGCTTTGTTGAGTAGTAAAGAAGAAGTCCTAGATACCGGTGCTGCTGGAACGACCTTCCGATTTATGACTGCTTACTTAGCTTTACAAAAAGGTACACAGGTTTTAACCGGATCGGAACGTATGAAGCAACGTCCAATTGGCGTACTTGTGGAAGCGCTTCGAAAGCTCGGTGCCAACATCGAGTACTTAGAGAATGAAGGTTATCCTCCTTTAAAAATCAATGCTCCGAATATTAGTAACAATAATCGTTTGGCTATTTCTGCGAATGTGAGCAGTCAATATATCTCTGCACTTTTGATGATTGGCCCAATGCTGCCGAATGGTCTCGAAATCGAATTGGCGACCAATATTGTATCTCGTCCATACATCGAAATGACTCTTAATTTGATGGCTTACTTTGGAATTGAGTATCGATGGGATGATAATCTTATCAGTGTAAAACCTCAAAAGTACCAAGCCAAAAACTATAAGGTCGAGGCTGATTGGTCTGCTGCATCTTACTATTATGCGATGGCTATTTTTTCGGATGATCTGGATTTACAATTGAATGGCGTTTGGAAAGATAGTGTCCAAGGAGATTCCGTACTTTCCAAAATGATGACACAGTTTGGTGTTGAGAGTTCTTATAATGAAGCCGGTGTGCATTTGATTAAATCCAAAATTCCTGTTTCAGATCATTTCGAATGGGATTTTATTCGTTGTCCTGATATTGCTCAAACGATTGCGGTGGTTTGCGCAGGTATAGGAACGACTGGATCATTTACAGGTTTAGAAACTTTAAGGATTAAAGAAACAGACCGTATTGCTGCCTTGCAAAATGAACTAAAAAAAATCGGATCGAATTTTAAATTCCAAGAAGATAAATCTGCACAAAATAGTAAAGAGTATTTTGAAGTTAGTGGCTTGGCAAAAGTAACGTCTCCAGTTTTTGAGACTTATGAAGATCATCGAATGGCGATGGCTTTTGCTCCTTTGGCCATGTTGGGTGAAATTGAAGTTAAAGAACCGATGGTCGTTGTAAAATCTTATCCAAGATATTGGGAGGATTTGGAAAGTTTAGGCTTTGAGATAGATAGAGGTGAAGAGTGAGGAGCCAGCATGAAAATTATCTTAAGGATTGGAGTACTTCCAAAATTCCTTTGGCTTTTAAAAGGCATTCTTCATATTCTAATTCTGGAACAGAGTCATAGACAATTGCACCTCCTACCTGGAAAGATAAATATTGATTGGCTTGGTTATAAAGCATACTTCGGATCACTACATTAAAATCAAAATCTCCATCGGGAGTAATGTAGCCTACTGCTCCTGAATATAACCCACGTTTTGATTGCTCATATTTTTCAATGAGTTGCATCGCCATCACTTTTGGAGCTCCTGTCATGGATCCCATTGGGAAAGTGTTTTTGATGGCGTCAATTAAATGAACTTCTTTTTTTAGCTTCCCTTCTACAGTAGAAATCATTTGAAAAACTTGTTCGAAAGGATAGATTCCAAAAAGCTCTTTTACCTTAACTGACCCAGCTTCGCAGACTCTAGCAAAATCGTTTCTAACTAGATCTACAATCATTACATTTTCTGCTCTGTCTTTTTCACTGTTGTATAATTGTTTTTTAAAAAGTTCATCTTCGGCTAGATCGGCACCTCTTTTTATGGTTCCTTTTATTGGTTGAGAAATTAGTGTATTCTCTGATTTCTTCATATAACGTTCAGGACTAGCACAAATCAAAAAACGATTTTTTAATTTATAAAAACATGAAAAAGGAGCTCTTGAAATTTCATTTAATTTATTAAAAACATGAAACGGATCAAGGACTGCATTTTCGATAAAAAACTCTTGACAGAAATTCATCTCATAAACATCTCCTTCCAGAATGTGATTTTTAATTTGACCTACAGTATCGATGTAAGTAGATTTTGACATTCGGTTTTGTAAGTCCGAAATGCTAGTGGCTGATTCTGATTTTTTAATTTTAAAATCACAGATCGTTTGGAAAATATCCTGAGGTAATTTTTCAGAAGAATGTATTAACACTAGCTCTGATTTTATTTCAATAACGACTGTAGGTTGAAAGAAATGCATTTCAGGAAACCCAAGATAGTCTGGATTTTTGGAAGAGAGTTTTTCGACTTCATTTTTCAAATCATAAGTCAAAAAACCGAATAGCCAATCTTTATTATTTTCATAAAAAGATTTAAGATTTTCGAAAGCATTATGAACAG
This sequence comes from uncultured Saprospiraceae bacterium, assembly GCA_937921595.1. Classification (GTDB taxonomy): domain Bacteria; phylum Bacteroidota; class Bacteroidia; order Chitinophagales; family Saprospiraceae; genus JAHDHW01. The sequence continues at coordinate 18,120 of CAKZTD010000034.1, read as the reverse complement.
TATAAAAAAGTTGATCCTCATAACCTGCAGCGATCAAAACTTCCTGTTCTTTATATTCATCCTGAACACCCTGATTACTGTCCATCAAACAACAAACTTCATATTGTGTCGCCCAACTAAATGCCAAGGCTTTGAAATTCTCTATCTGAGAAATATCAAAATGTGAAGTTTTTCTTTTTTTATTGATCAAGATCATTGAGTAGCATAGTATATTTGAATTAGCAATTTAGCCTTTTTCTTTTGGACAAAAAAAAGAACTGCAAAGTCACGCTTTACAGTTCTCTTTTGATAAAAATATTCCTAGATACTAACCATCCAAGTTTAATATTTTGATCTCTACCCGCTGGTTTCGTTTTCGTCCAGTGGCTGTAGCATTAGTTGCTACTGGATTTCGTTTTCCATAACCTCTAAACAAAAGACGTCTGCTTCTTATCCCTTTTTTAATTAAATAATCCGCTACAGATTTTGCACGTTTCTCTGAGAGATCATCACAAAATTCTGTTTGACATCTATTATTCGTATGTCCTCCAATTTCAATAGAGACATCACTATTGGATCTTAAAAAAATATATATTTCATTTAGAACCGGATAAGCATCTTTTGAGATATTGGTAGAATCCGCTTTAAAATTTAAATCTTCAATTCGAATTACCTGACCTTCCACTAAATTTTGCCGTTCTAAATCTAAAATTTCACTCGGTGGAGGAGTATAAGTTGACGGATCTTCTCTTGGTTTAGGAGTTGAAACGATTGGATCTTTTTCCTTAGGTTTAGGTTCAACTTTTGGCTGAGAAGGAGAAACATTTACTGGTTCTTTTGATTCTGGTTGCTCTATATCAACAATATCTGGCTCTGGCTCCTCAGCACAAGGCACTTGTTTTATAGTAGAAGCATCATCAATTAAAATATTTCCATTATAAGGAATCGGGGCTGGTGTTTTATAAAAAACTTCAATAGTAATATGTCCATACGAACGAATTGGCTCGAATCTAAAGTTATATTGTTTCCAATAAGTATGATTGATTACCGGAGACTCATCTAATAACTGTAATTTTTGACAATAACCATTACCTGCCCATATTCTAATTTTTACTGGTTTATCATATTTCGCCGGCCGACCGGTTCTTCTACTATCACTAACTAAATCCGCTGAATGACTAGCTTTCAAACTAAATGAATAACAATTCCCTCCTGTTAAAGGTGTTTTCAACCTTTGTGAAATTCCTTCCCATGTATCATTATCTCTCGTTACCATTCCTAAATAGTAACCACCATCTGTCGCAGGAAGCGTCACTTCAAAATTACCAGGTTGTGCATCCGGTGTATTTAAATCTGCGCCACCACATGCATACCATCCTCTAGGAGCTTTACAACATAAAGGTTTATCCTCCTTAACATCCATCGAAGGATCTTCAAAAGATGGGTTCATTAATTTAATCTCCTGCTGAGCATTAAGATTAAAAACGGTATAGAGTAGAACCGTGAAAAGGCTAATATAATATTTGCTAGTTGTCATAAATCATAGGTTGATTACTCTTTAAACGAATTGGAGAAATCAAATCGTGTTAAAATTTTGTAAAAAATTCTTTGACATCAAAAGGAATTTACAATAAATATAAAAAACAATAAAGGTTTAAGACCTCATTAACGAAATCTTAAACCTTTAAAATCTATGAATTGTTGATTCTTATCGACAAAAGTTGATTAAGACTAATCATTCCAACAAAAAAATACGCTTATTTTAGTACTCTGTTGGATTATCCACCATTATTTGAAAGCATTAAAGCCTGTAACATCCATTCCTGTAATCAACAAATGGATATCATGAGTACCTTCATAAGTCAGTACCGTTTCAAGATTCATCATATGTCTCATTATCGGATATTCGTTAGTGATTCCCATACCACCATGGATTTGTCTTGCTTCTCGAGCAATCTGTAATGCAATATTACAACTATTACGTTTCGCCATAGAAATTTGAGCAGGAGTTGCTTTCCCAGCATTCGCTAATGTTCCTAATCGCCAAACTAATAATTGAGCTTTTGTGATCTCCGTAATCATCTCTGCTAATTTCTTTTGAGTCAATTGAAACTGACCGATTGGTTTTCCAAATTGAACTCTTTCTTGAGAATAACGCAAAGCAGAATCATAACAGTCCATTGCTGCTCCAATTGCGCCCCATGCGATTCCATATCTTGCTTTTGATAAACAGGACAATGGACCTTTAAGACCTTTAACATTAGGAAGTACATTTGCTTTTGGTACTCTTACATCTTCAAAAACCAGCTCTCCGGTTATCGATGCTCTAAGCGACCATTTCCCATGAATTTCAGGCGTAGTAAAACCTTTCATACCTCTTTCTACAATCAATCCTCTTATTTTACCTTCTTCATCTTTTGCCCATACTACAGCGATATCTGCAACGGGTGAATTAGTAATCCACATTTTTGCACCATTGAGAATATAAGCATCGCCATCATCTTTAATATTAGTAATCATACCACCTGGATCTGACCCATGATCAGGCTCAGTCAAACCAAAACAACCAATAAGTTCACCTGTTGCTAATTTAGGTAAGTACTTTTTTCTTTGTTCTTCTGATCCAAATTTATAGATTGGATACATTACTAAGGAACCTTGCACCGAAGCCATGGATCGAATACCTGAATCTCCTCTTTCTAGTTCTTGCATGATGATCCCATATGAAATTTCATCCATTCCACCACAACCATATTCAGCAGGAAGACTTGGTCCATAAGCACCTATTTCTCCCAAGCCTTTAAACAAATGCTTTGGACATTCTGCCCTATTAGCATAGTCTTCAATAATTGGACTTACTTCTTGTTTTACCCAAGAACGTACCGCATCCCGAGCCAATAAGTGATCATCACTTAATAGTTCATCTATATTGTAATAATCATGTCCTTGAAATCGGTCTTCACGGGCACTTTTATTAACTACGCCATTCGAATTTCCGTTATCTTGCATATTGATAAAATTTAAAATTTGGTTTTACTTTAATTTTCTCTGCAAAAGTAAGTATTAATCGACAATATTACCATAAAGTATGTTTCTTGCGACATTTTTTTGACAAAGAAGTTTTATACTAAAATATGTACTTTTGAGAATACGTTAAGTTTCGTTTAATATTATAAAATATGGGACAAATATCACTAGAAGGCATGAAATTTTACGCTTATCATGGCGTATATGAAGAAGAGCAGATCATTGGAAATTATTATACTGTTGATGTTTTTATTGAATCTAATTTCAGTAGAGCGGCAAATACGGATGACGTTTTTGATACTATAAACTATGAAACCGTCTATTTGATCTGTCAAGCAGAAATGCGGAAGCCCGTAAAATTGATCGAAACCTTGATCGATAATATCATTAGTGCGCTTAAACATCAGTTCTCTACTCTTCAAAGTGTCAATGTTCGAATTCAAAAATCTAATCCAATTCCTGGAGCTCAGGTCAGTCATTCTGCAGTAGAATCTGATGAAAGCTATGTTTCCAAATGCCCTCGATGTAATTCCAGCTTTATTTGTTACAAAGATGGTGCATGTTGGTGTAATGATGTCAAAATTCATCCTAAGACCAGGGAATCTATTAAACATGAATTTCGTGGTTGTTTGTGTAAAAATTGCCTTTCGTTCTATGCTGGGTGATACTAAGAGTAAAACGTAAAGAATGAGGTATGAAAAAAGCATTTATTATTTTTAATAACAATGACCTTTTGGCTGTTTTTTTGCCTATTATTTTTTAGGCTGGAGAAACTTTAAAACTTTTATAACAGTCCATTCGTATACTCGGAACGTTACATTCTTGTCTTTACAGAGTCAAAAGGATAATTATTTAAAAATAAACGCACAATTACAATGATTAAAAAATTTGGTTTACTACTCGTAATATTACAATTTACTGCTTGTACAGAATTGCAAAACTTAGCAGGAACACTTGCTGAAAGTGGCGCTTTGACTAATGCTCAAATCGGTCAGGGTCTTAAGGACGCATTAGAAATTGGAATCGGAAAAGGTTCTGATCGTCTTTCCATGACAGATGGTTATTTAAAAAGCCAATACAAAGTATTGCTTCCACCAGAAGCACAAAAGGTAACTAAAAAACTAAGAGATCTTGGTTTTGGACAGTTAGAGGATAAACTTATTCAAAGAATAAACAGGGGTGCCGAAGATGCAGCAAAAAAGGCTAAGCCTATTTTTGTTAGTGCAATAAAAAGTATGTCTTTCGATGATGCTATGAATATTTTGATGGGTGAAAAAAACTCAGCAACTAATTTTCTAAACAACTCTACACGTACTAGTCTTTATAATGAGTTTAGTCCAGTAATTAATAATTCTTTAGATAAAGTAGAAGCTAATAAACTCTGGTCTGAAATAGTCGACAAGTACAATAAGATTCCATTCATTACTAAAGTAAATCCAGACCTTGGAGATTATGTAACTAATCAAGCTTTGAACGGATTGTTTAGTATGGTTGAAAAGGAAGAGTTGAATATTAGATCAAATGTTTCTGCTCGTTCTACTGATTTATTGAAAAAAGTTTTTGCGAAGCAAGACAACTAAAGATAAATTTCCTATTTGTCGAAATAGGATAGATTCTAATGAATAGAAATAGATCATATACGCTGATGGTGATGATTCCAACTCGCAAGCGAATCGGAAAGGATAAATTGTCTGCGACAATAGTGATGTTCGGATTAGATATTTAGGAAAACTAATCATTATGTTTTACAAGATATCAAACAGATGCGCCACTATTGCCGCAGGCAATCTATCCCTATCATCGAAGATGATCTATCCCTCAACACTATTCGACCTCCAGTCGAATCTCTCCCTTCCGGCCGAGGGGAGGCCCCTACTCCTTCTCCATACTTCCCGTTATCTGCTGCACAATCCTAAACTCGTTTAAGAAACTTCTTGCGATTACTCGAAGAACGGTATAGACCGGAATGGCGAGTACCATTCCCACTATTCCATTAATTTGAGCTCCCATCAGGATAATGATAAAAATTTCCAAGGGGTGAGCAAGTACACTATTTGAAAAAATGTACGGTTGTAGAATAAAGTTATCAAGCATTTGCATCGCTCCAAAAACGACAACAACTTTAACCAAAAGAGGCAACATCTCTGTATAAAAATCTAATCCGATATTTGAAGATACCGTAATAAAAAGTGCAAATGTTGCTCCGATCAATGGTCCCAGGTATGGAATTACATTAATCAATGCTGCAAAGAATCCTATCAACAAAGCATTTTTCACACCGATTAATCCAAGTAATACAGATATAAAAATAGTGATGATGGTTATCTGCAAAAGTATTCCTCCAAAATATCTCCGTAGTAATTTTGTTATGCGGTCTAATGCATTTCGAACTTCATCTCCATACTTGTTAGGAACTATGGCTACCAGAAAATTTACAAAGAGACCTTGATCTTTTAAAAAGAAATAAAGTATAAACACAACGGAAAAAAGCCCAAAGACAAAATCTCCTGCAAAGGCAAAGATAGAACCAAAGAACTCTCTCATTTTTTCAAGTGAAAACCATTTCTTTAGATTTTCTGTAAGTTGTTCTGCTGGAGGTTGACCTGCTTCTACAATCCCTGCTTCAATCAAAAAATCATTGACTTGATTTAAAGGTTCTTCTAGATTTTTTCCAACTAAATTATAATCGACTGTTGTCAGATTCCTCGCTTGTTGAATAACTAAAGGAACAAATAAATAAATCAATGTTGTAAAGACTATGAAATAACAAATCATGGTAAGAATCGCACTCATATTGGGGCCAGCTCTAAATTTTCCAATCTTGATTTTCTTTTGAAAAAACCGCATCATCGGTTGGCCTATCATAGAAAGCACCCATGCTACCAACACATATCCAACAATGTCGCTAAAGAAATAAACGATCGCAATAAAGATCAGAATGGAAACCGCAATTGCAATATTTCGACTTATGTTCTTCATAATTTCATTTGATAGAGGGATGTAAATTAGTTATGCCAATCAGGATTTAAAATTAAGCGCTTAAGGTCCATAATTAATATCTTTCAAATCTTATTCGCATTAGTTTTTAAAGAACCATTTTCTTCAAAATACTCCAAACATTATCTGCTACGATCTTATGCCCTTCAGGTGTTGGATGAATACCATCTGGTTGATTTAAAGCAGGAATACCTCCGACATCTTCTAATAGAAATGGAATCAATTCTGCATCATTCTCTTTTGCAATCCTTGGAAAAATATTTCGAAATTTCGTTGTAAAATCTTCGCCCATATTCGGTGGCGCCATCATTCCTGCGATAATGATCTTTACTTCCGGATATTTAGCTTTCGTTTTTTTAATAATCGATTGAAGATTTTCATAAGATGATTCTGGCTTTATACCACGAAGTCCATCATTACCTCCCAATTCCAAAATAAAAATATCAATCGGTTGTTTTAATATCCATTCAATCCGAGCAGCTCCACCAGCTGTTGTTTCACCACTTAATCCGGCATTGACAACATTATAAGCTAAACCTAGAGAATCAACTCTTTGTCCAATCAACCCTGGGAAACATTCATCTTCATTTACTCCGTAACCAGCAGACAAGCTATCACCAAAAAACAGGATTGTCTTTTTCTTTTCCTTTTTATCATCTGTTACTTCTGAAGTCACCTTTACCTTACTTTCTACTTCACTGACCGCCGAATTATTTTCAGAGCCATTACATGCAAATAAAAATAACAAGCATAAAGCCCCATAGCGTTTTATAATTTTTTTCATAGAAACAAATATACTACTCCAAATGCGATAGGCAAAATTGAATCTGTAATCATCGTCGATGAGAATAATGCTTTCATATATAAAAGAGTTTATACCAAATTTGTCAAATCCTTAAATATCTATCACCGAAGAAGCTAATATATTCCTAAATCAGCTATCTTTGGTCAACAAACGACTATGATATGGATATTACGGTGATTATTCCCGTTTATAACGAAGAGGATAATATCAGCATGCTACATGATCGATTAAAATCCGTATTGGATCAATTGACTGATCGATACGAAATGATTTTCGTAAATGATGGAAGCCGGGATAACTCAATGCCAATGATAAAAGCATTGAGTAAACAGTACCCAAGTGTTCGCTATATTGATTTTAGTAGAAATTTCGGACATCAGATCGCAGTAACTGCAGGCTTGGATAAAGCCAATGGTGATGCGGTGGTTATTATAGACGCTGACCTTCAGGATCCTCCTGAGCTGATCATCGATATGTACAAAAAGATGAAAGAAGGTTTTCAAGTAGTTTATGCTAAACGAAAACAACGAACAGGAGAAAGTCTTTTCAAACTTTGGACTGCAAAGATGTTCTACCGAATCCTTTCAAAAATCACTTCTATTAATATTCCTGTCGATACTGGTGATTTCCGAATTATTGATCGAAAAATCGTCAACATCCTCAAGGAGATGCCTGAGAAAAGTAAATATTTACGAGGCCAAATCAGTTGGATTGGTTTCAACCAAACTCATGTGGAATACGAACGCCAAGAAAGAATGGCTGGTGAAACTGGATATACTTTTCAAAAAATGCTTAGTCTGGCTTTAGATGGTATAACCGGATTTTCAGATCTTCCTTTAAAAATAGTGACCTATTTTGGATTCATAGTTTCCATCTTTGCTTTCTTTGTCATGCTATATGCTTTATATTCCAGATATATTATTCAGGATTATGTTGCTGGGTGGGCTTCTTTAATGATAGTCATACTTTTTATCGGAGGTATTCAAATGATAGCGGTGGGGATTATTGGAGAATACTTAAGCCGTATGAATAATAACATTCGAAACCGGCCACTTTACATCATCAAGGATACAAATTTGGAAGATTAATAAAGATTTCTAATAATTATTTCTACGTTTTTCGAAACTAAACGCAGTTTTTTCGTTTAATTTGGATACCTCCGTTAAATTCATGAGAATTTAGCAAGCTTTTTGTAAGTATTCAAAATATAAAATGAAGACCGCTAAAAAAATCATACTCGCAGAGGATAACATCGCCGATGTTGAACTCACAAAGCTAGCATTCAAAGAATTAGACTTGAATCTCGATGTCTATCACGTATTTGACGGCCAGCAATTACTCGATTATCTCAAGCAACAACCGTTTGACGAAATTGCCTTAATTTTATTGGATTTAAACATGCCCAAAATGGGAGGTTTAGATGTATTGAAATTAATGTACGAAGACGAAGAATTGACCAAACTTCCAGTTGTGGTCTTTACCTCTTCTGCTCATGAGTCAGATGTACAAGCTTGTTACGAATTTGGTGCAAATGCCTACGTAAGCAAGCCTATCGATATCAATGATTTTCATACAACAATTGCTGCTATTGCTAACTTCTGGGCAGAAATCAATGTTCTTCCAGCTTTCAGTGGTGTAAATATCTAGTTTTATTTTCTCTGTCTTTTGGATTACTAAAAGACAGAGGATTTACAATTTCTTCTCTTCTATTTTCTTCCAAATTTTCATGTGCTCTCTATACTTGTTCCTTTTCGGGATCTTCTCGTTATATATTCGTATCTCAACTATTTTCCTATTCCTCCTATGCTTTTCATTTCCAATGAAAGCAACAACATTATTTATACAAGTATTAAAAAACTAAACCATGACTAAAAGATTGTTTTTGATTCGATTATTCTTATGCTCTATTCTCTCTTTTTCAATTGCTCAAATTTCACTTGCACAATACAATGATCTATTAGACAATTCCAATATTTCTTGGCTTGCAGAATTTACATCTGATCAGAGTCTTTCTATTCAAGCAAACAGTTCTGAAGAAATTGTAAAGTTGACAAAGCTATATGATGATCCTTCTAATACAGATTATTTTAATCGCTCAAACTGGGTTTTAGATTGGGTATATCAAAGTGCTATTCATGGAGATGTAAAATGTTTTACAGACCCTGGTTTGACTCAGTCAATTTCGCATTCGGAAATTTTAAATATGGTTTCTTATATAGATACTGTCACTACATTTGATCCTGCCACTTTTGAGGAACAAATTACAATCGTCCGCGGCAGTGTTAATCCAGATGATATTAAAAGCTTCCGTCTCAATCAGGTTATCTTTTATAATAAAAAGACGAAGAATTTTGAGACCAGACTTATTTCTGTTGCTCCGATTTTGGATACCCCAAATTCAAAACCATTGTTCTGGATAAAAATGAACGAAGCAATTTCAAAAAACTTTGATATCCATTCTCCTGATATTAGTTGGGGAGCTTTGGCTTATTCAAAAGCGAACCCAGTAGAGTTTAATTTTATGGAAGTTCGCAAGAATGAAAATAATTTTGATTTAGAAAAACGTATTTATGAGCAAGCAATTAATAACGAAAAACAGATAGAAAGTACTGAAGGTTATGGATGCGGTACTTTATTACTACCTAAAGAAGTATCCAATCTTTATACAAGTATTGATACGGTCATTACCTTTAATCCTGACACCTATGAAGAAACAATTCAAATTATCAAGAACGATATGAAACCTGAAGAAGTATCTCAACTTCGATTGGTCCAAGAATGGTATTATAATACAGAAAGTAAAAAATTAATAAATCGTTTGAAAGCGATAGCTCCAATGGTTAATGTCACTGATGAGAATGGCGTTTTTAAATATAGAAAACCGATGTATTATATTCGTTATGATTAATATAAATGCACGTAAATAATGCGCATAAAATCGTTTAAAAACAAAATGTTCTATGGGTCAGTATTGCTTGTTTTTTGTTTTCAAATTTCATTTGCTCAATACGAAGACTTACAAAATAATCCAGACATTTCATGGATAGCTGAATTTTCTTCAGATCATATTTTCTCATTAGATGAAGAAGCTTATTTTTTGGAAGGCATTAAATTGGTCAAATTCCAAAGTGATCCTGCAAATATGATCGATGCTAACATGGATAACTGGATGACAGATTGGCTTTATCAATCTCTCATGAAACATGAGTTAGACTGTTATAAAGATTCCTTGTTACAACACAAGCTTTCGAGAAAAGAATTACATAATATTATTGTAGAGACTGATACCGTTATTCCGTTTGATAATAGTGCTTACGAAGAAGGGTATGTAATCGTAAGTAGTAGTCTTAATCCAAAAGACATTAAGCAATGGAGAGCTCATCAAATTATTTTTTATAATGATAAAACAGAAAACTTTGGAACAAGGTTATTATCAATAGCACCTCTTGTGTATACTGAAACGGAGGATCATTTGATTCCATTACTTTGGATAAAAATGAATGAAAAATTTCCAAAGAATTTTGACATAACTTCTTCAAAAATACCATGGAGTATTTTAACAAGTTCGAGAAACAATCATCTTGAAGCGGATGAAATAAATATTACAATTAATACAGGCGATTTTGATTTTCGAAAGAAACTAAAACAACAAGCTTTTAATACAGAAAAGCCTATTGAATCTGATGAAGGATATGGTTCAAATGATTTTTTAAATAAGAATGATGTTTGGAATGTTTATAATAGAAAAGACACCATTGTAGATTTTTCTCCAGCGCCAAACTACAATGAACTCATTACTGTTTCTGATAATTCATTTGACCCTGATATAATTTCTCAGTATCGATTAGTACAACAATGGTCTTTTGATAAAGAAAAAAAGAAATTGGTCAATCAGTTAAAAGCTATTGCACCAATGTATAAAGTTTATGATGAATCAAATATCTACCGATTTTCAAGAGGGTTATATTATATCCGATATGATAAAAACTGATTTTGTTTATTTTAAAAAATCAATATTCCTTTTCAAGCCTGCATATTTTGTTCTCTTTACTGCAGACTTTCGAAATAATTCTTTAAAAACATCTTCTGTCAATTCCTCCCAGTCATTTTTGGAAAGACTCAACAAATCAGGATGCGGTTCAAAAGCAGGTTCTTGATGCCGTTTTGAAAAGCGATTCCACGGACAAACTTCTTGGCAGATATCGCAACCAAACATCCAGTTTTCAAACTTGTCGCGGTGGGTTTCGGGAATCGCTTCCTTGAGTTCTATAGTAAAATAGGAAATACATTTTGAACCATCAAGTACAAAACCTTGTGGAGAGATTGCATCTGTTGGACAAGCATCAATACATCGGGTACAGGTTCCACAATAATCTTTTATCGGCGTATCCGTTGACAATTCTAAATCTATAATCAACTCTGCTAAAAAGAAATAAGATCCTTGTTTAGGATTGATCAATAAAGTGTTTTTTCCAATCCATCCTGTTCCGCTTCGCTTCGCCCAATCTCTTTCTAATACCGGAGCAGAATCAACAAAACATCTTCCAGCTACCTCTCCTATCGTATCATTGATATATTGTAAAAGCGTTTTTAATTTATCTTTTATAATAAAGTGATAATCTTTCCCATACGCATACTTGGAAATTTTGGGAGCTTCTTCATCTGATTGATTTTCATCCGTATAATAATTATAAACCAAACTGATCACCGATTTTGCTCCAGGTACTAGCTTCGTAGGATCCACTCTTTTATCAAAGTGATTTTCCATGTAACTCATCTTTCCGTGATGGTTTTGATTCAACCAATCTTCTAAACGTCGAGCTTCTTCTTCCATGTACTCCGCTTTGGCAATACCTACAAAGTCAAAGCCTAAGCGATAGGCTTCTTGTTTGATTAGTTGGGCATTAGAAGTAGTAGACATGTCTATAAAATTAGTTTTATTATCAAAAGTACTGTATTTTCCCAGAAGATATGAAGCGATTTCCAGAACATATGAAATTCCGCTATCCTTGGCGAAATTATCAGCTTAAAGTCCTTGAATCTATTGAGGAATTTATGGAAGATAATAAATTACACATTGTAGCTCCTCCTGGATCTGGAAAAACTGTATTGGGCTTAAAGGTTGCTCAGTTTCTAAATCAACCTACGCTCATACTTTGTCCTTCGATTGCTATTCAAAATCAATGGAGGGATCGACTGGTTCAGGATTTTTTACACAACAAAACACCCGATTGGATAAGTCTGGATTTGCATGATCCTAAATTTGTTACGATCACTACTTATCAGGCCTTACATGTTGCATTTAAACAAAAACCTGAATTCATTGACTTGCTAAAAGCAATTGGTATTAAAACTATTATTGTCGATGAATGCCATCATTTGCAAAAAGAATGGTGGAAATCTTTAATCCAAACGGTAGACCAATGTAAAGCTCAGGTCCTTGCTTTAACTGCGACTCCTCCATATGATGTAAATGGAAAAGAATGGGCTCGCTATCATCAGCTTTGTGGAGAAATCGATATCGAAATCAATCTTGCAGAGTTGGTCAAAGAAAAAAATATTTGTCCGCATCAGGATTATGTATTCTTTTCTTTACCCAAAGAATCAGAGACAGCTCAAATTTATGAATTCTACGGTCGTGTGAAAGATTTAATAGAACACTTACAATCTAATGATGTGTTTCTAGAGTTTTTAAAAAGCCATCCGTATCTAAATAATCCTGAAAATCATTTTGATGAAATATACCAAACCCCTTCTTACTTTTCTTCTTTGCTTATTACTTTAAATGGATTAGGAAAAGTAATTCCTCTTTCTGCAATTGGTATTATTGGTCATGATGAAGGTAGCATTCCTTCTCTCAATTTTGAATGGTTAGAAATTTTCATCCAAGGAGTTTTATACTTTGATCCTTATTTTAAATCATTGGCTCATGAGGATGCTGTCAAAAAAGTTACTCAGGAAGTTCGCAAAATGGGCGTCATTGAAAAAGGGAAAGTTCGATTTCAGAATCCAGTAAAAATTGACAAATTGCTTCGTAGTTCAGAAAGCAAATTTGATAGCATCGAAAAAATTGTCAACATCGAATATGAACAGCTAACCGATAATCTTAGATTGGTTATTCTTACAGACTACATCCGTAAAGAGGCGCTACCTAAGAATGAATTCGATATATCGGACATAAACTTTATGGGGGTAGTTCCTATATTTGAACATTTGAGAAAACGGTTTCCAGTAAAAATAGAATTAGGGATATTAACCGGTTCATTAATTATTATTCCTTCTATTTCAAAAAGTGTTTTCCAACAAATCATTAGCGAAAAAAATATTCCAATCACTGACTTCAGCTTTCGTTCTCTTCCTCATGATTCAGGATATTTAGAAATAAATGCTACTGGAAAATCGAATTCAGAATTGGTGGCAATTATTACCGCATTATTCTCGAGAGGTGCAATAACTGTCCTTGTCGGAACCAAAGCTCTTTTAGGAGAAGGTTGGGATGCTCCTGCCATCAATACTTTAATTCTGGCTACTCATGTTGGCTCCTATGTTTCTTCAAATCAAATTCGTGGTAGAGCTATTCGTATCCACAAGAAAACAGAAAACAAAAGTGCTAACATATGGCATTTAGTTTGTCTAGCTCCAAACATCAATAATGGAGGAAATGACTTCCAAATATTACAAAGAAGGTTTAGTTCTTTTTATGGTCCGGGTTTCGATAAGAATCATACTATTGAAAACGGTATTGATCGATTGCATTTACCGCCAGCAAAAGAATTAGTAAAAGATTACAATCTGGTCAATCAGGAGATGATTAATCGAGCGCAATCAAGAACAACTTTAAAAACAAATTGGTTACATGCAATTAATAAAGGGCACCGCATTATCAATCAAATAAATATTCCAACAAAATACTCGCCTAATCATCAAAGAAAAACGAAACTTCTTTTTGAAAAAACTAAAGAATTAATTCCTATCGGATTCAATCGATTCTTGTCATTGACTGGATTCTATCTCGTTTTGTCATTAAGTCTAATCTATTTCTTGGTTACTACATTTATATCAAGTATTCCTTCAATTGCTTTGTATTCCTTGATTGCTTTCGTTATTTCCTTGATCTCATTCAGTCCACTAATACTTAAACGATTTAAAATTTTAAGGCAATTACAAAAACAGTTCAAATGGTTAAGTAAGAACTGGCTGAGTTTAACGCTATTAATTCTTGCCATAAGTATTTCAGGCTTCGGACTGTTTTTCTTTCTTGACAAATTCACTACAATTACTTTTTTAAGTGTCTTAGGCTTATTAAGTATTTCAAGTTTTTTATTTCCAAATAGAATTTTTAAAAATTGGACGGAATATAAAACACTTGAAAATATTCATGATCATTTATTCAAAGTAGCACTTACTGTTCTTATTACTTTAAAACAACTCCATCTTATTGATAAAAATATCCCCAACTCTAGTTTACAAATTGAGCAAAATGATGATAACCACAAATTTTATTTGAGTAATGTGAATATAATTGATCAGGATGTTTTTATAAAGTCTCTTAGAGAAGCTATTGAACCTATTGATAATCCTCGTTATTTAATTAGCAAAGAAATAAAATACGACAAAGACCTAAGTTTGGATTTATATTACGCTGTTCCAAAATTAATAGGTAAGAAAAAAGAATATGCTGAGCTCTTTTTTGAAAACTGGAAAAAATACGTAGGAAATGCGAATCTGATATTTACTCGAAAACCTAAAAATCGTGAAGATTTGTTAAAGGCGAAAGCTCAAAGTTTAATTTTAGGAGAGTCTATAAAAGCTAATAAATCATGGCGTTAAACTAATTAAGCATGCCTAAGTTGACAAGGAGTATGTCAGTTTAGGCATGCTTTCAGTTTATAAAATCTGCAATTTTGCAAACTTCAGCATAATCCGACGTTGCGGATTATCAACTCCTTTGAAAAAAATTGTCGCCACTCTATTGCTTGCTGCACCATCAATACTCAATACTTTTCCTTCTCCGAATTTGAGATGAAGAATTTTCATTCCTGTTTGGATCTCATCTGAAGGATTAGGCTTAAAAGTAGCTGGATCAACGCTGAATGTTGTATTGATTGCTCTTCTCGGATTCTTGAAATTTCCAATCACTTTTGATGTTGCACTGTCTCCACTGTTCACGGATTCTCCAACGGAAGAACGCCTCATAGAGAAAGAAGATTCAATATGATTTTCGGATACTTCTTCTAAAAATCGACTTGGTTTATTATATCTCATTTTTCCAAACTGGTATCTTCCATTTGCAAAAGATAGCGTTAGAAAAAGTTCGGCTCTCGTAATTGCAACATAAAACAATCGGCGTTCTTCATCAATTCCATCAGCACTTTCGAGTGACATAAAAGATGGGAATAAATTTTCTTCTACTCCTACTACAAATACAGATTTGTATTCCAAACCTTTTGCGGAGTGAACAGACATTAACGTTACAAATTCTCCGGATGTTTTTGATTCGTCATCACGATCAGTTAAAAGAGCAATATTTTGTATATAAGATCCAAGAGATTTATCTGTCATCGTTTCCCCCTCTCTTACTTCATCATTTTCTACAAAATCTTTTATCCCATCAAGTAGAGCGTTTACATTTTCTAATCGATTCATTCCCTCAATTGTTGTATCTTTCTTGAGGGTATCCATCAACTTTGATTGTTTAGCAACATAACTTGCTACCTCATACGCATTATTATTTTCTGCTCTTTTTATGAATATTTTCATCATGGCAGAAAAATCAGCAATTGAATTTTTAGCTCTTGCACTTGCCGTGATCGAATTCATGCATTCCCACATGGATTGATTGGTCGCGGCCGCTGCTGCCGTAATTTTATCAACAGTGGTATTCCCTATCGCTCTTTTAGGATAATTAATAATTCGCCTCAACGCTTCTTCATCACTTGGATTAATTGTCAATCTTAAATAAGCAATTAAATCTTTTACTTCCTTTCTTTGATAAAAGGACAAACCTCCGAATACTCGATAATTAATATTATGACGTCTTAGGTGTTCTTCAAAAACTCTGGATTGAGCATTGGTTCGATATAAGATCGCTATCTCTGAGTTTTTTAAATGATGTCTAGTTTTTTGTTCTAAAATGGTATCTGCTACTCTTTTCCCTTCTTCATTATCAGTTATCGCTTTTATCAATTTTATTTTTTGTCCGGTCCCTTTATCAGACCAGATTTCTTTTTGAATTTGACGTCGATTATTACTGATGACTTCGTTTGCAGCTTGAACAATATGATCTGTTGAACGATAGTTCTGCTCTAGTTTAAAAGTCTGAAGTGCTTTAAAATCTTTTTCAAAATCCAATATATTTTCTATCGTCGCTCCACGGAATGCATAGATACTCTGGGCATCGTCTCCTACTGCACAAATGTTTTCAGGACTTCCAGGATATTTTACTAATTTTTTTAAAATAGAATATTGTAAAAAGTTGGTATCCTGAAACTCATCCACTAATAAGTACTTGAATTTCTTACGATACTTTTCAATAACATTATCTGGATTTTTATACCATAAAACGTACAACTGATATAGTAAATCATCAAAATCCATGGCTCCTGCTCTCTTACATCTAGCCATATATTTTTCGTAAATCGTATGAATATGCGGACGCTTACTCATCCGATCTTGTTGCATCAATTCTTCGTTTACTTTATAAGCTCTTGGTGGAATGATGTTACTCTTGGCAGATGAAATTCTTGTTCGAACAGCGTTTACATTATAAACTGTTTTGTCCAAATTCATTTCTTTGATGATCGCCGTGATAAGACTTTTGGAATCATCACTATCATAAATTGTAAAATTAGATTTGTATCCTATTTTATCTGCTTCGACTCTTAATATTTTTGCAAAAATGGAGTGAAAGGTTCCGGCCCATACCTGATTAGCCTTGTTACCTACAACCTTACTGATCCGTTCTTTCATTTCCTTGGCTGCCTTATTGGTAAATGTCAACGCGAGAATTTCCCAAGGTGCTGTACCTTCTTCAATCAAGTGTGCGATTCGATAAGTAAGTACACGCGTTTTCCCTGATCCTGGTCCCGCTACTACCAGAACTGGTCCTTCTGTTTTTGTTACCGCATTGCGCTGTACATCGTTTAATTCCGTGAGATAGGACTTCATTTATTCAATTTTTTATGTTGAAGTTTCTTAAGCTTCTTCTTCTAATGCTTCCCAATATTCTACTGCCCTTCTGGTGTGTGGAATACAGATTGATCCTCCTACTAAATTTGCAATTGCAAAAACTTCGTAGACCTCATCTTTAGTCACTCCTAATTCAAAGCAAGTTCCAATGTGATATTTGATACAATCATCACATCTTAACACCATAGAAGCAATCAAGCCTAGTAATTCTTTTGTCTTTGTAGGCAATGCCCCCTCTTGATAAGCATTTGTATCGAGGTTGAAAAATCTTTTTAAAACTTTATTATCCTGTGCTAAGATTTTTTCATTCATCTTAAGCCGGTAGTCATTAAATTCTTTTACTTGAGACATAGACTTATTTTTAATTTAATTCTAAATCGATTATTAGGAATCAAATACTTCCTCGATTCCTAAGTTTCCAAACTGAAACAATTAAGCGAATAGCAAAAGCCACTGTGGCAATCACCGCACCTACTCCAAAAAAGACGAGGAGAGAACGAATGTAATTCATCATTGATTCTTGCTGTTCAAATGGAAGGTCTCCAACTACTCCTTTAAATCCTTGTTCATCAATAAATGTTTGGAAATTATTAATTCGGTCTACCAGATATATTGATATTGGTAAACATAGGATTGCCAGAACAATTTTGAGTAGCTGTTTTTTGGCTATAAAGGTGTGTTTCAATAAAAACACATAGCGCGTAAATGTAATAAAAACAATGATAAAAATTATACTTATCATCAAAAAAGGATAATCATTGAGCTTACTAGTGATAGGGTATAAGATTCCTATTATTAAGATCAATGTAAATATCCACCAGATTAATTCTAGTTTAAAATGTAGTCCTTTATTCTCTTCCATTTTTTAATTTTGGTTTGCAAAGTTAACAAAATGGTAGGAGAACTTGTTTCGATTTTTCGTTTGATAAAATATGATTTTGATTGGATAGATTCTGGAGGATTATTTTTCATGTAGTTTATGTTTTTCTTAAAAGCCTTTCCCATCCACCGTTCCTTTATTCTAAAAACAAGAAAAGCCCATGCCTTTTACAAGACATGAGCTTCAATTTTGAGTTGGCGGCGACCTACTCTCCCACTTAATAGTAGTACCATCAGCGCTGAAG
>CAKZTD010000033.1 GCA_937921595.1 uncultured Saprospiraceae bacterium | reverse complement strand
AAAAAAAGTAACTCCTGAATAATTCCGTCAAACTACTTAATAACTAAGGAGCTAATTAGCTTGATTTGAATCGTCGACCTCAAATGATAAAGTATAAAATTGAATAGTCATGAATGTTAAAAATATAATTATGAAAAACTTTTTCTTGGTACTGATCACCTTGTTGGCAAGTACTTCTTTAATGGCTCAGGGTTGGGAAAGAATTTATTGGGGCGGAGGATATGGGATGGGGAATATCTCCCCTCAGGCTGAAGCTTATAAAGCATTTCCTCAAGCCGATGGGACCTTCACTTTTGCAGGTAGGCTAACTGGAAGTTTATCAGGTCATAAACTAATAAACACGGATGAAAATGGATATATATCGACTGTTCTTGATGTTCCACAATTTGGAGGGCATTTAATACAGACGTCAGATGGTAATTATGTAAAAGGTGCACAAGGGAGTGGAACAACACTTACTAAGATGGATCCTTCGGGGAATACGATATGGAACTATAATTATCCTTATCCTTTTTCAGAAGGACAAGAGTTCTTGTACGATTTGATTCAGGCTTCTGATGATGATTATGTTTATGCTGGAATTCGATCTCATAGTATTGCACTTAATGAATATGAATACCTGGCTTATATTGCAAAGGTGAATGAAGCTGGCGATGAGATTTGGAAGACCGTAACTTCCTTTGATACGATTTTGAATTATACGATAACAGAGACTGCAGATAACGGATTTCTCATGGCCGGCTCTTCTCAATATATTAATACAAATTTCCCTTTAGCGGGAGTCCTTCTAAAATTTGATCAAGATGGACAAGAGCAATGGATTCGAAGTATGGATACACCTTTACAGGTGAAGGATATCGTAGCTACTGCTGATGGAGGTGTAGTGATGGTTGGTAGGGATAGTGCGACAACAGATTTTAAACTTATAAAAGTAGATAGTAATGGGGATGATGTTTGGGTAACCACATTTTTAAACAGTGATTACGGTATTTTCAATGCACCGGTTATTGTAAATACGGATGATGAAGGTATTGCTTTTATTGCGAATGGAGGAGGTAATATTCACCTTTTTAAAACAGATGCTGGCGGTAGTTTATTATGGCATCAAGAATACGGTGGAGCTTTCCATGATAGTGCTAATGATTTAAAACAAACACCAGATGGAGGGTACATTATCTGTGGAACAGGAAATCAGCAATTAGAAGATGAAGCGTTTTATATTATAAAAACAGATGCGCTAGGTGTTTCACTCTCAGGACTTATAGAAGGCTTTGTAAAATACGATTTGGATGAAAATTGTATTGCGGATAGTGCAGAGATGGCATTAGAAGATTGGATCGTTTCTGCGGGATCTCCTGGTGGTACTTTTTACGCAGCTGTTGATGAAAACGGGTATTATTCTATTGAAGCCGATACTGGAAATTTTGATGTAACGATCGAATTGCCAAATGCATATTGGAGTGCTTGTGATTCCTTGGAAACAGTTTACTTACCTACTTTCTTTGATACAGCGCAGGTAGATTTTGAAGTTCAGAGCATAGAGCAATGTCCATTGATGGAAGTTGAAACTTATACTTGGGCCTACCTGCCTTGCGAGGAAAGTACAATGACAGTGCTTTGTAAAAACCAAGGAACTTGGATTGCTGAAGATGTGTATGTTGAGATTACTTTTGATGATAGTTTGGAAATTTTAGATGCTTCTGTTCCTTATACTCTAGTGTCTGGAAACACCTATTCTTTTGTAGTCGGTGACGTAGACTTTTTGCAAGAAGAAATTTTTACGGTGCAACTAATGGTAGCATGCGATGAAGAATTATTAGGTCAGACTTTGTGTTCGACGGCCTTGATATTTCCGGATTCTTCTTGCTTGCCAATAGATCCAATGTGGTCTGGTGCAAGTATTGAAGCTTCAGCTTGGTGTGATGATGGAGAAGTTAGTTTGCAACTTAAAAACGTAGGAACAGCGACTATGCCACAAGCTTTGCAGTACATCGTGATTCAAGATGATGTAATTATGTCGATAGATAATTATGGCCCTTTAGAAGTCAATGATTCTTTTGTATTGACGGAAGCTGCCGATGGAGTTTTTTATAGAATAGAAAGCCCTCAAGTACCCAATCATCCCGGAGAATCAATGCCTTCCGCTTTTGTAGAAGCCTGTGGCGAAGGAGTGAATGGAGAGATTAGTCTTGGGTTTGTCAATCAATTTGTCTTAGATGATTTAGATCCTTTTATTGATGTTTATTGTAGAGAAGTAGTTGGGGCTTATGATCCTAATATCAAGGTTGGATATCCAATTGGTTACGATGCATCGCATTTTATTGAGCAAAATACGGACATTGATTATGTTATTCATTTTCAAAATGTCGGAACAGCAAGTGCCAGTTTAGTAGTTGTAAAAGATACCATTTCGGATCACCTTGATTTGGCAACAATTCGTCCAGGAATAAGTAGTCATGATTATGATTTTAAAATACAAGGAGATGGAACAGTGTTGTTTACTTTTGAAAATATCATGCTACCAGATAGTGCCACCGACTTAGCAGGTTCTCAAGGATTTGTGAAATTTAAAATATCTCAAAAAGAAGATTTAGCGATAGGAACAGAGATTACTAACCAAGCAGCCATCTTCTTCGATTATAACTCACCGGTGATAACAAATAAAACATTGCATACGATAGGCGAGGAGTTTATTACGGTAGATGTCGGAGAGATTTTTAGAGCTGATGTTTCGATCAAAGTTTACCCAAATCCATTTGAAGAGATGACCACTTTCGAAGTGGAAATTGATAATCCTAAAAACCTAAATCTCCGATTGTATGATGCGATGGGTCGAACGGTTCGATCAGAACAATTCTCTGATTCTAAGTATCAACTATACAGAAAAGGTTTATCTAGTGGAATCTATTTTTATAGCATCAGCGATGAAGATGGGATTTTGAATAGTGGGAAAGTGATAGTAGAATAAGAGACAGCTTTAGAAGCAAGGGTTAACAATATTAGGTCTCCGATGTAGTTTGAAATTAAATTACAGACACATCAAAAATGGCTATTCGTTAATCCTTGCTCTGAATTTAATATAAAGGAAAATCTAATTTTTAAGTTTTTCCATTCTCTTCCTTTTTGCCTTTTGGTTTCTTATTTGTTCGATCCTCTTTAGAATTTTCTTCGGTTTCTTCTTCGGATTCTTCAGGATTGAAAATCACGGAAGTACTAGAGTAAGAGTCACCAAAAGTATCCGCCAAAGTCACGACCTGACGCATCGCATCAATGAATTGATCTGCTTGAAGTTCTTTTAAAGGATGAGTATAAACCGTAATAACCAATCCTTCGTAAAGACAATATTTAGCATCAAGCGCAGAATGAAAATTAGCTTCCAGCATTTTTTTTAATTGGCCTTCTGCTAGTTTTTCTTCCTCAATCACAGGTGTAAAAATCCGCATGCGGTTAGCAGCTTCATCAGTGATCACATAAAGGAGTCTTTGTCCATAAATCAGTTGCCAACTACCGATCCTGCCTTCAATTTTGGAAGCTTCTTTTTCGATGATTTTACCCATGGTCTCATTATTCATTTGAGCTTGGGTCGTAAAAACGATCAATGAAAGCAAAACGCTAAGGATAGAAAAACGGATCATAAGCTATAAGATTTTAGTAGAAAATAATATACTAAGATCGCATTTTTAAAATTGAGAAATAGTCTTGGTGGGCACAGTTTAGGATTTTATTTAGGAGAGAAGTGAAAGGTGAGTAGTGAGATGGCTCACCGATTCCTTCATGATACTCCTGTATTAAATTGTTGAGTATGGAGCTTTGTGAAGGGACCGGTGAGCTGATGTAGCACTTAATGGGAAATTAAATTTCTCTATGAAAAGATGTACTTAATCTCTAGATTGAAAAATTACTTTCTGTGTAATCGATTTTCCATCCTGACTAACTACTAGGAAATAAATCCCTTGAGCATTATTCGAAATATCAATCTGGTCTTTAAACTGGCCACTAAAATTTTGCATATCATTTTGATAAACCAAGCGTCCGAGGCCGTTGAAAATTTGAATACTCGTCTGCCCTTGATTAGGAAGATCGAAAACAAGATTAAAAACACCATCATTTGGATTTGGGAAAATATTTAATTTCTCAATTTCAAGATTGTTAATAATTGGCATATCAACACCGACTTTTTCTTTCATATCGTCAGCTTCTTCCTGAGTGACATCTTCCATGTCTATTTCAAGATTTAGATTCGCTAAAATTTCTGGAATGTCTTTTGCGATTTCGATTTGATCATTCTGCTCAGATTTTTCCTTTTTACTATGATGTTGGATATTATAAGTCTCACCATAAGACTTGATTTTTGATGAACCAGAATTTTGCTGATCATCTCGAAGGTAATCTACTGTGATTTTTTGACCGGGTTTCATATTGTCCACCATGTTTCCGAGATCATGCCAGTCGATGATTTGTTGACCATTAATTTTAGTAATGATGTCATTGTTTTTTAGACCGATTGCTTTAGCAGTTGAATTATCTACGATGTCAACTTTCACCCCAGGAGTGTTATCTTGCCAGTTATAATGATCTTGTTTTACACCAAAGAATGGTTCTTCTTCTTTAGGTGTTTTTCGATAAATTGCATCAATTTGTTTTCCAAAAGTCACAGGAACCGACATCGCTTCACCTTTACGAACCATTTGAATACTTGCTTGATCACCAGCTTTGAAATCATGCATCATGTCATCAAAATCTTGAGACTTGGAGAAGGCTTGGTTGTTCATTCCTGTTAAATAATCAAATGGCTGGATACCAATTTTTGAAGCAGCAGAATTTTCAATGACTTCGGTAACGTAAAGACCATTCGAGTTTTTAAAACCTAAAACCTTAGCTTTTTCTTCGCTAACGTGATTGGTCTCGACACCTAAGAAAGCTTTAGATTGATATTGATTCTGAGCGGATAAGAGTAGAGAAAAACATAAAGGGAATAATAGTAAAATTGACTTTTTCATGATCGTAATTTTTTTGATTCAATAAACTTACGATTCAAAAGTACATTCGGATTTTTTCATCACCTCTAATTCCTGAAAAAGGAAAAGCCTCTCAGATTTTAAAATCCAAGAGGCTTATATTTTTATTTATAATTCTAAATTATTTAATCCTCATTCTTCATCTCTCCTCCTTCTTCTTTCACATCTTTATCCTCATCAGAAGAAGACATACCTTGTTCTTTAGCTTCTTTCTCTGCTGCAGCTTTCTCTTCTCTTGCTTTGATATCACTAGGTCTTGGGCCGATCATTCTTTCAACATCAGACTTAAGTAACACCTCGTTTTCAAGTAAAGCATTAGCAAGCATATCCAACTCATTACGTTTTTCTTTCAACAATTTCTGAGCACGAAGATATTGCGATTCTACTAATTTTCTAACTTCCTCATCAATCAAAGCTGCTGTTTCATCAGAGTAAGGCTTATTGAATTGATCTTGTTGTAAACCGTAAAAAGAAACGTTTCCAACTTTTTCATTCATTCCAAAAACAGCAATCATACTGTAAGCCATTTTCGTTGCTTGATCAAGATCTGATTGAGCACCAGTAGATATTTTATCAAAAACAATCCGCTCAGCAGCACGACCACCAAAGGTCATACACATCCGATCTAATAAAGCTTCCGTTCTAGTGATGTACTCTTCTTTAGGAAGGTATTGAGCATAGCCCAATGTACCAATTCCACGCGGAACAATTGTTACCTTAACTAATGGAGAAGCATGCTCCAAAAACCAACCACAAATAGCATGACCTGCTTCATGAAAAGCAATAATCTTTTTCTCTGCCGGAGCGATGAATTTATTCTTTTTTTCCAAACCACCGATCACACGATCCAATGCATAATTGAAATCATCCATGGTGATTTCCTTTTTATTTCTACGAGCTGCGATCAATGCAGCTTCATTACAAATATTTGCAATTTCAGCACCTGCAAATCCTGGAGTCATTTCCGCTAAAGCATCAGGTTGAACATCTTCGCTATTCTTAATCGTTTTCAAGTGTACTTTGAAAATCGCTTCTCTACCTTTTAAATCAGGTCGGTCAATTCCGATTTGACGATCAAAACGTCCCGGACGTAAAAGTGCATTATCCAATACATCAGGTCGGTTAGTTGCAGCCATCAAGATCACTCCTTTGTCTGTACTAAAACCATCCATCTCTACCAATAGTTGGTTCAATGTATTTTCTCGCTCATCATTACCACCTTGCATAGAGCCTTTTCCTCTGGCACGTCCAATCGCATCAATCTCATCGATGAATACGATACATGGCGCCTTCTCTCTCGCTTGCTTGAATAAATCTCTAACTCGTGATGCTCCAACTCCAACAAACATTTCTACGAAATCAGAACCAGAGATAGAAAAGAAAGGTACACCTGCTTCACCGGCAACTGCTTTAGCCAGTAATGTTTTACCAGTACCCGGAGGGCCGACTAATAAAACACCTTTAGGAATCTTTCCACCAAGAGCGGTATATTTTTTTGGATGTTTCAAAAAGTCTACGACTTCCATCACTTCCTCTTTTGCTTCATCCAAGCCTGCCACATCTTTGAAGGTGACATTTACTTTAGAATTAGTATTGTCAAAAAGCGTTGCTTTTGATTTTCCAATATTAAAAATCTGAGCTCCTGGACCACCAGCTCCTCCGCTTACACGGCGCATGATGAAAATCCAAATCGCTACGATAATGGCAATCGGTAAGACCCAGCTTAAGATAGGTGCGAGCCAGTTTGGCTGTGTTCGTGGTTCCACATAAACCCAATCTGCTTTATCAACACCCTCATCCGTTTGGATGTCTTTGATCTCATTTTTAAAATCTTCTGCATTAATCGCCTCGAAAGTAAAATTCGGTCTAGACCCAAATTTACTAACTGCAGGTTTTAAAGCCTTATATTTGTCCATCGCATCTTCCTTAAGGTAGACGTGGACTTCTTTATCATTGATCAATTGAAGATCAGAGATATCTCCTTCTCTTACCATCCTCTCAAAATCTCCCCATTTCAATGGTTCCGGAGAACTCCCCGTCAAGCCATAAAAATTTAGAGCTAATAAGAAAACGGCAAGCAACCCATAAATCCAGTACGAACTGAATTTATTGTTGGAGTTGTTTGGTTTATTACTATTACTATTATTGTTATCCATGTTTCTAATTAAAATTATACAACGCGTACTATATCTAAACGCACGAAAACACTAATCGTTTGTAATCGTGGCAGTAAATGTTAATTTTTTATTGAAAAAAATTACAAATCTTGATATTCAGTGAAGATTCCATCGCTCCAAAGATCTTCTAATTCGTAATATTTTCTAGTATCCTTATAGAAGACATGAACGACTGTGTCAAAGTAATCCATACAAATCCACATAGAGTTTTGCTGACCTTCATAGTGAAGAGGCATATCTCCTGCTTCGTTTTTTAGGCGTTTGTATATATTATCGGAAATAGCTTTAACTTGGGTACTGGAATCTCCTTCGCAGATAATAAAGAAACTGGCAGGAGCATCATCGAGCTGACGTAAGTCAAGTTTTAAAAGATTTTTTCCTTTTATATCTTGAATGCTTTCTATGATTAATGCATTTAATTCTTCTGAAGAAAAATTTGATTGTTGAGCTTGATTTTGTGAATTCAAATGTTCTTTTTAATATTTTTGTGAAAAGAAGTTGTTTATTTCGAACAACCTCATGATTTAATGAGAAAACCTAGCTTTCTTAAAAGTGTTTCATAGCACTTTAATAAACTTTGGCCAAGTCTAAAGATAAGGATATTCGGAGAGATTCTCCGTAAAAAATACTTGAGACCTGCTATAACGTGTAAAGCTACTAAATTTAAACGCTTTTGACTACTTTCAGTAACACCCTTTTTGTTGGAAAAGTTTTATTAGAATTGAATAAAATAGATTCCACCAATAAGCACGCTCTTAAACTTTTATCAAAAAACAAACCAAGCGAAGGAACTGTCATATCGGCTTGGAATCAGGAGCAAGGTAGGGGACAGATTGGCAGAACGTGGCAGAGTGAACCTGGGAAAAACCTCACCTTTAGTATTATTCTCTATCCTACTTTTCTTCCAGCTAAAAAACAATTTTTACTGAATCAGGCCATAGCTCTCGGAATCAGTGATGCGATTTCTACCTTCTTACCTGATGTAAAAGTGAAATGGCCCAATGATATTTATATCGGAAATGAAAAGGTTTGTGGTGTTTTAATTCAAAATATCCTATCAGGAACCAGTATCCAGTCTTCTATAATTGGAATAGGGCTCAATGTCAATCAAACAGATTTTGCTAAGGACTTACCAAATCCCAGTTCTCTTGGATTGATTGCTAAAAAGGAGTTCGATCTTTTACAAGTTTTGGAAAGACTTTGCGAAAAGATCGAAACCCGTTACTTACAACTCAGAGGAGGTAATTATGATTTAATAGAAAAAGATTATCTAAAATATTTATACCGCTTACAAGAAGAATCACTATTCCAATATCCAGAAGGAGAGGTCTTTAGCGGCAGTATCGTTGGTGTTTCAGAAACCGGAAAATTGAAAATCCATCACAAAAAAGGCGAAGAGCTCTTCGATATTCGGGAGGTGAAATTTATTATTTAACCTAAGGCAACTCTTTCAAGTTTAAGCCAGCGTCAGATGGCTGTAACTTGGAAGTAAGGAATAATGACAAGTTTGTAACTTGTCGTCCTCAGTTAACTTAAAGGTGAATTATTTAAGATTTTCAAACCACAACATTTTGATCATTTCAAAACTTCTTTTCTCGATACGCGTTTTAATAGTCGAGATTATCCTTTTAGCATTTTAAAAAACATAAATGGAAGCAACCATAATCACAGTAGGAGATGAAATTCTAATCGGGCAAGTCATAGACACTAATTCTGCCTGGATGGGGCAAGAATTAAATCTTCGTGGAATAAAAGTAGATGAAGTCTTTTCAATTAGCGATACTAGTGAAGCCATCATTGGAGCCATTAAAAATGCTTTTGAAAGAACAGATTTAATCCTAATGACTGGAGGTCTTGGACCAACGAAAGACGATATTACAAAAAAAGCAATTGCAGATTACTATGGAGTAGGCATGGAATTTCATGAACCGACCTATGAACGTATTCTGGGATTATTTAAAAAATTCAAAAAGGACACTACACTAGCACATAAAGAACAATGCTATATGCCTGTGAATAGCACTCTTTTAAAAAATAAAATGGGAACAGCTCCAGGAATGTGGTTTGATGAAGATGGAAAGGTATTAATCTCAATGCCAGGTGTACCGTATGAGATGAAAAGTATTATGGAAGATGAAGTTTTTCCAAGATTAAAAGAACGCTTTCCTGCTAAACCCATTGCTCACCGAACGATACTCACGATCGGTGATGGAGAGTCCAGAATTGCAGCTCGGATCGAAGATTTCGAAACGAATCTCCCTGAAAATGTCAAATTAGCTTTTTTACCAAACCTTGGAATGGTTCGCTTAAGATTATCAGCGACCGGAGATGACGAATCAACGATTCACCAATTATTAGATGAAAAAGTAGAAGAACTGAAATTGCTCATTCCGCATTTAATATTTGGATATGAAAAGGATACCATACAAAATGCAGTGGGGCGGCTTTTGGTAGAAAATGGAAAAACCATAGGTATTGCAGAAAGTTGTACCGGTGGATATATTGCCCATATGATTACGAGCGTACCAGGAGCTTCAGCATATTTTAATGGAGGAGTTGTAACTTATTCGAATAAATTGAAAGAAAAAGTGCTGAATGTAAGTCCGGAAACTATAGAAAAACATGGAGCAGTAAGTGAAGAAACAGTTAGGGAAATGGTCAAAGGTGCACTAGAAATTACCCAAGCAGACATCACCGTAGCAGTATCCGGAATCGCAGGTCCTGGAGGTGGAAGCCCCGAGAAACCAGTCGGAACTATTTGGCTAGCTATTGGAGATAAAAATTCTACCCAAACATTAAAACTTCAACTCTGGAAAGACCGTATAAAGAACATTGAATACACTGGAGTTGTATCATTAAATATGATTCGAAAGTTTTTACTTGCTGAGGCTTAGATTTATTCGTCATTTTAAGAACATAATTTGGCCAAATAGTGATTTTTTTGCGATAAGTTCTTAAAAAACCCGTAATTTTGCAGCCAGAAATAAATAGATATTGTTTTTAAGAGAAAGGAAGCTCGTTTTATGCTTAAAGACAATGCCTTAAACCAATACCAAATAATCAACCATAATTAATTAAAACATAGATGGCA
This sequence comes from uncultured Saprospiraceae bacterium, assembly GCA_937921595.1. Lineage (GTDB taxonomy): Bacteria > Bacteroidota > Bacteroidia > Chitinophagales > Saprospiraceae > JAHDHW01. Next base: position 15,037 of record CAKZTD010000033.1, on the reverse strand, counting down.
CAAGTAGAGTTAATCATGCCCAAAATGGGGGAGAGTATTATCGAAGCAACAATCCTTAAATGGGTTAAGCAGGTTGGAGATACTGTCGAAGTAGATGAAACGATTTTGGAGATCGCAACGGATAAAGTGGATAGTGAGGTCCCTTCTCCTGTAAGTGGAACCATTGCGCAAATCCTTTTCCAAGAGAATGATGTAATTGAGGTTGGAAAAGCCATTGCAATCATTGCTACTGAAGGAGAAGCAGTAAATACTCCAGCGGCACCAGCAGCAGCTACTGCTTCAGTGAAGAATGGTAGCCATGTTGTAGAAGCACCTAAAGCGGCAGCTCATCACGAAGTTTTGACAACAGTTGTTATGGATAGCCCTGCTCCTGCAAGCTCAAATGGAGGACGGTTTTATTCGCCATTAGTCAAAAATATCGCGAAACAAGAAAATATAAATGCTCAGGAATTGGCAACAATTCCAGGTACAGGTAAAGAGGGAAGAGTTACAAAGAAGGATATTTTAGCATACGTATCTAATAGAGGTCAAGGTCAGGTTGCAGCACCAGTTAATGTCGCTCCTAGCGTACAAGCCGCTGCTTCAACTCCTAAGGCGGTAAGCATCAGCGGAAATGTTGAAATCGTAGAGATGGATCGTATGAGAAAATTGATTGCTAACCATATGGTTATGTCAAAGCATACTTCTCCTCACGTAACATCTTTTGTCGAAGTAGATGTAACTAACCTTGTCAACTGGCGTAATAGCGTAAAAGTAGATTTTCAGAAGAAATATGGTGAAAAAATCACCTTTACTCCAATATTTGTAGAAGCAGTAACAAAGGCATTAAGAGACTTTCCAATGGTGAACGTTTCTGTTGACGGGACGAATATTATAGTTAAAAAAGACATAAATATAGGGATGGCAGCAGCTTTGCCATCAGGAAACCTAATTGTTCCCGTTATAAAAGGAGCTGATCAGCTAAATCTAGTAGGTTTAGCGAAGTCAGTAAACGATCTGGCTACAAGAGCTAGAAATAATAAATTAAAACCTGAAGAAATTCAAGGAGGTACTTTTACGTTAACTAATGTAGGTACCTTTGGGAACGTCATGGGGACACCGATTATCAATCAACCTCAAGTAGCAATTTTGGCAGTAGGCGCGATTCGTAAAAAGCCTGCAGTAGTTGAAACAGAGTATGGTGATTTAATTGCTGTCCGACAAATGATGTTCTTATCTTTATCATATGACCATAGAGTAGTCGACGGAGTATTAGGCGGATCATTTTTGAGAAGAGTAGGCGATTATTTAGAGGCATTTGACCACAAACAGACCATTTGAGAAACATTCAAGAGACATTATAGTAAATAATATATATAATCTGAAGACGAAGTGGTTTTGAATTTCTAAAATCACTCGTTTTAAGCTTATACCAAAATAAATTGGGTTTAGATTTTTTTAATCCAATTCTATATCGGTGGGCCCCATTGTTTACTTTTTGAAAATACTTTTGTTTTGTAAAGTGTAAGCCTTTGCGGTTTATACACTTAAATACTTGGTTATGTTTTTACGATATTGCATATGTGCGATACTTTTAGGATTGTTTTGCTTTCCTTCATTTGGACAATCTCCAAAAAAAATGAAGGCAGAAGCTGATGCACTTTTTGAAAATAAAAAATTCAGAAGTGCGCTTACAAAGTATCAGAATATTCAATTTAATAAACCTAATGATATGAATATTAGGTTTAAGGTTGGAGCTTGTAATTATTTTATCAACAAAAGCAGTCTTGCCAAAAAACAACTGCATTACGTTTTACAAAATGATAAAAAACCAAGTGCTGACGTTTTCTTCTATCTCGCCAAAACTTACCACGCTGAGCTCAATTTCAAAGAAGCAGTAAAATTCTACAAGCTGTATCTTAAAAATACAAAAGATAATCATAAGAATAGAGATTGGGTCAAAGATGATATTCGTCGGTGTGCTGAAGGGATGAAAATTGTCGCTAGAGGTCAAATTGCAATTGTCGAAAATCTCGGAGAAAATGTAAACTCTAGAGAAGATGATTTTGCTCCAATGTTGAGTCCAAATTTTGATGACAAAATTTACTTCAGTTCTTCTCGTCGAGGAAATAGAGGAGGCTTAAGAGATGCTGATGGAAACCGAGATGATAAATTGGGATCTTTCAATTCAGATATGTTTTCTTCTCAAGTAATCAATGGTGAGTGGACTGCCACCACACCAATGAATCCATTGCTAAATAGTGCTTTGAATGACGTAGCTCTTGGCTTTGATCAAGAAGGAACGGTACTGTATTATTTTAAAGGACCGAGTCTTTTTAGTGGCGAAGTTTTAGTCGATACTTTTAAAAATTCTTCTGGTGGTATCAAAAAAATGGCCGATCATTTTTCGAGTCCAATGATCCCTGAAAATGGAGATGGATTCCCTCAGTTTTATAATGATACCATCTTGATTTTTGCTAGCGCAAGAGAAGGTGGATATGGTGGCAGAGATTTATATCTTTCTAAGTTTTCAAATGGTCAATGGGGAAATGCAAAGAATCTTGGACCCGTTGTCAATTCTAAATATGATGAAACAACTCCTTTTCTAAGTACTGATGGTAGAACGTTATACTTTAGTTCTAATAATCTGAAAAGTATGGGTGGTTTTGATGTCTTTAAAACTACTTTTGAAGATGGTGCAGAACGTTGGTCTGTTCCTAGAAATTTAGGTTTACCAATTAATTCAGGAGGCAACGATATTTATTTTAAACTATCCAGAGATGGTTATAAAGGGTATTTTTCTTCGAATAGAATAGATAGTCAAGGAGGAAGTGATATTTATGTTTCTTATTTTAAAAGCCAAAACAGAGAGCAGTTACATGTGTCTACTCCGGTAGTTTTTTCAGAAGTTCGATCGTTTAAAAATAGAAAGCAAAGCGGCGTTTCTGTTGCAATGCAAACACCAAATTCTGGAGAAGGAACGGTATCTACGATTTCTGCTCCACAGTTTACTGAAGAAGAAATTACGACTCATGATCTTGCACCGCTTTTTTATGATAAAGATGGAAAAGTAGTAGATTATAGAAATACGATTGTCTTAAATAAAATTGCTCGTTTGATGAACCAATATCCTCAATTGAGATTGGTGTTGACGAGTAATTCGGAAGGTGGATCTCCTGCTAATTTTGATATGTATTTTTCTATTAAAAAAGCGGAAGAAGCTTCTGATTATCTAATCGAAAATGGAGTCAATCCTCGTAATATTACAGTTAAAGGATGCGGTTCAAATTACCCGATTGCAAAGGTAGAATCTGAAGGTGGATTCAATGCCCAGGCTGTAAAGTTGAATCGACGAATTGATGTTGATGTTTTAAATACGACAGGTCTTCCAATTAGAATCAATACTGAATATCCAGTAGTGAATAACCGCATCAAAGATGAACTTCATTCCTATTATAATACTTCTATTCAAGGGCTTTCTTATAAAGTCCAGGTAGCTGCGATTAAGCAAATGTATAATGGGAAAATTTTGGAAAATTATCCTGATGGAACAGTAGAGTCTGAAGGTTCCAATGCATATTACAAATATACTGTTGGTCTTTATCAAACCTTTTCGTCAGCGGATCAACTAAGAAAAGACCTGATCAGACAAGGCGTAACGGATGCTTTTGTAGTGCCATATGTTAATGGTGTTCGGGTGAATCGAGACGATTCTAAAGTTTATTCTGCGGCTTATCCTGATTTACTAATATTTATTCGAAATTCTGAATAGAAAAAATTCCATCCTCTAATAAGGAACTATTCGTTTTACTTTTTAACGCTATTAATCGACAGATCGTAAAGCTTTTAGTTTGAATTCCACTCAAAAAATCCCATCTTCGCAGACTAATCTATGAAGGAAATGAAAGTGAACATGGGAAAGATAGAGTTTTTAAAACTCTCCTTAAAAAACATCAGAACCACCGGAACCATTACTAGAAGCTCTCAAATGCTTTGTAAGAACATGGTAAAGCATGTCGACTATAAAGCGGCGAAAGTATTGGTAGAACTTGGAGCAGGTGATGGTGTTATCACTCAGCATATCCTTAAAAAGATGGAAAAAGATACCATCTTGCTTTGTTTTGAAGTAAACCCTACCTTTTGTGAGCTATTAAATGAAATCGACGATCCTCGTTTGATTGTTATTCAAGACTCTGCTGAAAATCTAGAAAAATATCTTAAAGAGAATAACTTTAAAGAAATCGATTCTGTGATTTCTGCAATTCCATTTGTTTCCTTACCAGATGAACTTGGTTTGAGTATTATCGGGGAATGCGAAAAGTTCTTAAAGAAAGGAGGTTTGTTTGTGCAAGTTCACTACTCTTTATTAGCTAAGAAATTTTATCAAAAGGTATTTGGAAATGTAGACATCAGTTTTGTTCCAATTAACATTCCTCCAGCTTTCGTTTTGGTAAGTGAGAAAAGATAGGAAATAGATTTTAATCTGTGTCTAAAAATTCAATTGCAAACAAGCAAAATCGCCAAAGACTTTCTCTCTCATTAAGTCATTCCATTTTGGAGTCATGCCTAATATAAAGCCTCCTCCTCCTGCACCACAAAGTTTTAATTTAAACATATTTAATCGTAAGCTAAATTCCCAAACTGACCGGATATTTTCAGGGATCATTTTTTGAAAATGTTCCCATTGGAAATTACTAATATTATTAAAACTGTTATACAACTCTTCTTCTTCTCCTGCTAGAAATTGTTGAATCGCTAAATTATTAAGATTGGATAAGTCTCTTCGAATAATCTGCCTAAAGTCATCATCAGAATGGTATTTTTCTAAAAAATGATTGACTAAAGGCGCAGTCTTTCTGGGAAATCCTGTATCTAAAAGAAATAAAACATATTGATCTTGAGCACTCGGAATTGGTGTAATTGTTGGCACTCCTTTTTGAATGAGCACCGCTTTGTTTAAATAACAAATCAAAGGGTCTAAACCTGAACTCGATCCATGAAAAAAACTTTCCATCTTACCCAGAATTTCTTTTAATTTTGAAATCTCAAGGGTATTATCTTTTTGAAAATATTTATCGAATACTGCAGCAGTAATAGCTCCAGAACTTCCAACGCCATAGCCAATAGGGATGTCAGCGTCAAAAGCTAGCGTCTTGTCTAAGTCTTTTTGAAATAAATCACCTTGATAATTTACCTGTTCAAATTCTAATGCGGATAGGTAAATATGAAACCGGCTAAGTATTTCTCTCTGTTCTTTTGCTAATGATTCATCAAAGGTCCAACGCCCAGAAAATAAACCAACTGGAATGGCCAAGGCATGCGATCCATGAAGTACCGAGTATTCTCCAAAGAGTAAAACTTTTGCATTGTAGATGTTTTGTATTTCCATAAGTAGTAAATAAACATTTGCTTCAAATGATCTTTTGAATACAGAATGATTTGGTGTTATCCCATCTCCATAATCATGTCGCTATAAGATCGATCAATCAAATCATTCTCATCAATTTCAAAAAGCTTCAAATAAAAATTACATTGTTCTAATAAACGTTCTTGCCCAATACTTCCGTCTTTATCAATCGCTTCAATTTCTACAAAGTCACCCAATTCTTTTACTACATCCACATGGAATTTTACATTATCAATAAAATAAATTGCTCGATGTTTATCTACAACGGTTAAAATTCCAATTGCCTTACTCAAAACAGTTTTTAAAGTAGTATCCGATTCAAGATGATATAAACTCACCTGAGATTGTTTTGGTCCAGCCTGATTAGGACGAAGATAATGAATCAAAGTATTTTCGATATTACCTTCCCTGAGTTTTAATCTGCCGTCGGCTGCTTTAAAATAAGTATCGACTTGATGATCTATACCTTTATATTCGGCATTTTGATTTTCTAATATAGCTTTTATTTTTTCTGATTTGCTACAACGAGCTTTTATTTCAACATTTAGAATGGACATCTGTTTATAACTTGTAGGATTAAGAAAATCGAATATACTAGATTACTCGATGGAATCATTCCTAATTCTTCATTTTTAATTCTTAAAAAAACTATCTTTGCGCCGTGGAAAATTTGAAGAGCGTGTTGGGCTTGTATCGCGATAGCCAGCAAACCCAACAAATTGTAGAATTGTTTAATCGAGACACTCCGGCCCGAATATTATTGAAGGGAATGACTGGAGCACTGGATTCCTTTGTCTTGTCCGGAATTTACCTCGCTGATCCACGACCGCATCTCTTAATTGCAAGTGATAAAGAAGAAGCGGCTTACCTCCAAAATAATATTGCCAGTCTTTTCGAAAAGAAGCCAATTGGATTTTTTCCGGATTCATTCAAACGGCCTATGCAGTTTGAATCTTTGAATACGAGCAATGTTTTGCAACGTACAGAAACCATCAATAATATAACATCATCTTCGACAACAGGAGAAATCTTGGTGACCTATCCGGAAGCACTTTTTGAAAAGGTAGTTTCTCCGGTGGAGTTGGACAAGACTCGAATTAATGTTGTAAAAAATGAAGACGTAGATATTGATTTTTTGGTAGAGATGTTAGTCGAGTATGGATTTACTAGAACAGATTTCGTTTTCGAACCAGGACAGTTTTCTATTCGTGGAGGAATCGTTGATATCTTTTCTTATGGAAATGAATGGCCGTATCGAATTGAGCTATTTGATGAAGAAGTAGAAAGCATTCGAACTTTTGACCCGAACACTCAGTTATCCATCAGGAATATTGCAAAAGTTTCCATCGTTCCAAATATCAATACTCGATTTACCCAAGATCAAAAAGTATCGATATTCAAAGTCCTTCCAGAAAATACGGTTATCTGGATCAGTGATTTTCAAATGCTCTTGGATAAACTTCAACTTTGTTTTGAAAGAGTAGAAGATTTTGCAGAAAAAGTTAAGCTTTCAGAAGAAGGAGAATTAACGGAAGCATTAAAAGAAAGGGCTTTTATTTTACCAAAAGATGTGATCGGAGATATTGAAAAATATACCACGATCATTTCAAAAAAGACAAGCTTCCCAATTCCTTTTGATCTTGAGTTAAGCTATAATTCAAAACCTCAGACGAGTTTTAATAAAAATTTCAAATTACTCATCGAGGATCTAAAAGAGAATACTTCGAAAGGCTTGACCAATTATATTTATACGGATAATCCAAAACAGATTGAACGTTTCTATGCGATATTTGAAGACTTGGATGCGAACGTAGAATTTCATCCAATCAGTAAGGCCATCCATCAAGGTTTTGTTGATCAGGATTTGAAAATTGCTTGCTATACTGATCATCAGATTTTCGAACGTTTCCATCGGTTTAAACTTAAGAAAGGTTTTACCAAAGACCTGGCGATCAATCTCAAGATGCTTCGGGAATTACAACCTGGAGATTTTGTAACACATATTGATCATGGAATCGGTCGTTATTCTGGATTAGAAAAAATTGATATCAACGGACATGTTCAAGAATCTGTTCGATTGTTTTATAAAAATAATGACATCCTTTATATCAGTATTAACTCGCTGCATAAAATTTCGAGATACGTCGGGAAAGAAGGGAAGGCACCTAAGCTAAATAAAATTGGCTCGGATGCTTGGAAGACGATGAAGCGCAAGACGAAGAAAAAGATCAAGGACATTGCTCAAGAGTTGATCAAGCTTTATGCAAAACGTAAAGCATCCAAAGGTTTTGCTTTTAAAGATGATGGTTATTTGCAGACAGAATTGGAAGCGTCGTTTATTTATGAAGATACGCCAGACCAACTCAAAGCGACCATTGATGTAAAAGGCGATATGCAAAAAGAATATCCAATGGATCGTTTGATCTGTGGAGATGTAGGTTTTGGAAAAACAGAGATTGCGATTCGTGCAGCTTTCAAAGCAGTAGTGAGTGGTAAGCAAGTTGCGATCTTGGTGCCGACTACCATTTTAGCATTACAGCATTTCAAAACTTTTGGCGAACGACTAAAAGAATTTGGATGCAGCGTTGATTATATCAATCGTTTTAGAACGACAAAAGAGAAAAAGGAAATTTTTGAAAAATTAAAAGAAGGTAAAATAGATATCGTCATTGGGACGCATGGTTTGCTCAATAAAGATGTCGGATTTAAAGATCTTGGTTTATTAATCATTGACGAAGAACAAAAATTCGGAGTAGCTGCAAAAGAAAAACTTCGAGGCTTAAAAGTGAATGTTGATACGCTTACTTTAACGGCGACTCCAATTCCGAGAACCTTACAGTTTTCTTTGATGGCCGCAAGAGATCTTTCGATCATCAGAACTCCGCCGCCAAACCGTCAGCCAATTCACACAGAGAATAGAATTTTCAATCAAGATATCATCAAAGAGTCGATCTACTATGAAGTCAATCGTGGTGGTCAGGTTTTCTTTGTTCACAATCGGGTGAAAACGCTCCCGGAGATTACAGCAATGATCAAGCGGATGTGTCCAGATATAGATATCGCAATGGCGCATGGCCAGATGGATGCGAAGAATTTAGAGACAACGCTGTTGGACTTTATTGAAAGAAAATATGATGTTTTAGTTTGTACCAATATTATTGAAACCGGTTTGGATATTCCAAATGCGAATACCATAATGATCAATAATGCACATCAATTTGGAATGAGTGATCTGCATCAATTGCGTGGAAGGGTAGGGCGATCAAACAAAAGAGCATTCTGTTATTTGTTTAGTCCACCATTATCTGTGTTGACACCAGATGCTCGAAAGCGATTGAAAACACTTGAAGAACATTCGGAACTTGGAAGTGGTTTTAATATTGCGATGCGGGATTTAGATATTCGTGGAGCAGGAAATTTGTTGGGCGGAGAGCAAAGTGGTTTTATTACCGATATCGGTTATGAGACGTATCAAAAAATTCTGGAAGAAGCAATTCAAGAATTAAAAGAAACACAGTTCAAAGATTTATTCAAAGAAGATTTAGAGAAACAAGATCGACAATATGTTCGGGATGTACAGGTCGAAACGGATCGAGAGATGATGATACCAGATGATTACATCAATGTGATTCAAGAGCGTTTAAATCTTTATACCGAATTAGATCAAATCAAAAACGAAGAAGATTTACAGGCTTTCATTGATCAGTTAAGGGATCGGTTTGGAAAGATTCCGAAACAGACCGTCGAGTTGTTTGAAGGTTTAAGAGTTCGTTGGATTTGTACGCAATTAGGGTTTGAAAGATTGAGTTTGAAGCGAAATAAATTACGTTGCTATTTTATCAGTGATCCACAATCTTCTTTTTTCGAAACAGATATGTTTAATAATATTCTTTCCTATGTTGCAACCAAAGGTCAAGCAAAAGGCCTAACTTTTAAAAAGACCAATAATCATTTTATAATGATCAAAGAAGGTGTTGCACATTTAAAAGAAGCAAAAGAAATTTTAGCTGAGCTTAAAGAAGTAGTTTCGATAAAAAAAGAAACAGCCTAGTAAATAATCAATCATGACAAAATTGATTTTCATTCTTTCATTTCTATCAGTATTAAATTTTCATTCTAAATCTTACGAAAAAAAGTCGGATCAGTGGGAGCAATTAAAAGATGCTGCTCATAAAATTGGTTTATGTATTTATAATACTGAAGAAACTTTTTGTTCTGAACATAAAGATGAATTTTCAAAAAGAGAACAAGCTGTAAATCTAGAAGAGGAAGAGGTATACTATTTCGAAATGAAAGAAGATTGGGCAAAAGAAAGGATAGCAGGACGAGCAGTTTTAGAAAAAAGTGCTCAAGAAAATTTTCTGATCTTTTACGATATTCAACAAGGCCCATTCGTTTTTAAAGATAACTCAAAAGCAGAAATATCGACTAGGAATTTTATAATGATAAACCTACAAGATGATTTCTCTTTTTCTCAAACAACAAGAACCGATGGTAGCTTAGCGTGCGTTATTGAAAGCGACAAAGAAAATAAAATTCTAGAAAATGTCCATTGGCGAGAATTTATGACACACCGGTCTGGGCGACTTTCCACAAAGGTTTCTTTTGCAATCTTGAACCCAAAAGCAAAGCCAAATTTCGACAGTTTCACCAAAGCCTTTTCTTCCTACCAACAATCTAAAAAATAAAGCTTCATTGTCAAATCGAACGAAGCCTTTATTTCGTCCGCCAAGAAAGACTCGAACTTTCATGTAACCACTTACTCTTTCTACTGGATATAAGCCAGAGGAGATACAGGCGGAAATTGATTATTTACTTGTGGTGACGGAACGAATCGAACGTTCGACTTCTTGGGCTTCAACCAAGCGCTCTGACCAACTGAGCTACGACACCTGTTTCAGGAGTTAGGAGTGAGAGGCGAGGAGTGAGATGTTGTCGATACTGTGACCTCACCTCTCACCACTAACTCCTCATCTCTGATTTTGTCCGCCCGGTAGGACTCGAACCTACGACCCTCTGATTAAAAGTCAGATGCTACCTGCCATCTGAGCTACGAGCGGAAATTTTCGTTGGCGTAACTGGATTCGAACCAGTGTTTTCAACCACTACCTAAGTGATGCGTATCAGGCATCCCGGTTACACGCCAATATATTTTTGAGGCTTCGCGGAGAATCGAACTCCGTTCTCAGGTTTACAAGACCAGTGCATCACCGATTATGCTTCAAAGCCTAATTGCGCTAGAGGGGAATTTCGAAATCCCGACCTGAGAGTTAACAGCTCCCTGCTCTGCCTCTGAGCTACACTAGCAAATAAAATAGCCCCTTACCAACGAGTGATAAGGAGCTATTTTTAAAACGGTTTTTGACCATTAAAACTTTATCCGAATCACACACATAGGCATGTCGTTTTTTTTATAAAGAAAAAATTAATGGTTGCTATTAAATGCATTTTTTTGTTTTTTAAATTATCCAGTTAATGACTTCTTGTTACCTTCTGAATTAGTTGTAATTAATTTAATGTAGATTAAACTTCAGGTTTAAATCAATATGGATTTTAAAATCATACTGATTTGAAATGAAAATTGGTCGCGTGAATCGGACTCGAACCGATAGCCGCAGGCTTATGAGACCCGCCATCTGCCAATTGGATTGTATCACGCAAATTGTGGAAGCGAAGACAATCGAAGTCTCCACACGCTCCTTGCAAAGGAGTGTCGCCAGCCTTGGAACATGCGCCCCCAGTATTCCGATAACGAAAGCTGATTGACTTTTCAAACCACTTTCGTATCGGTTTAGTAGCGATGGTAGGATTCAAACCTACGAAATCTTGTATGTAAAACAAGCGCCTTAAATCACTCGGCTCCACACCGCTATTTTGTATTTTGAGCGAGTACCCAGAATCGAACTGAGTTATCCAGTTTGGAAGACTGGCACATCACCGTTTATGCTTTACTCGCTTAGAGTATATTGGGCATTTTGTCTTTGAGCGAAAAAATGAAGTTTGCAAGCCGATTGCTAAATTCCCAAAATACTCTTCTTGCACACCTGTAAAGAATCGAACTCTATCCTTCGGTTTTGGAGACCGTTTGGCTGCCATAGCCCCAGGTGTATTTGTTGACTCGTAAACTCGTTCGAAAGGACAAGCCTGATTTTATCTTTTCGAAAACTAGTCTAGCTTGGTACAATACAGAAGAAATAAAAAATACTTCTGTCATTCTGAGCTTGTCGAAGAATGAGGAAGCGGAAGTACGGGGACTCGAACCCCGATCTAAGGATAGACAATCCCCTATAATGGCCCTTATACTATACCTCCGTGTTTTGAAAATAATCTGTTTTAGAAACCGCATACCTTCGGTCGAAACATTGATCATTTTCGTTATAGAATTCATTGACCTTTGTCATGAATTTTTCTAAAATTTTTATTGACTTTTCATTTGCTACATTTACATCGGCCGTCATTTTATTTGAATTCATTTTTTGAAATCCAAATTCAATTAAGCCTTTTGCAATCTCAGTCCCATAACCCAAACCCCAGTTTTTTTCGTTAAGACGATATGCAATTTCATTGTCATTTTCATTGTTGACTAGAAAACCGCAAAGGCCTAAAAAAATATTTTCTTCTTTTTTTGTAACTGCCCAAATATTTTTAAGATTCGGATTTTTTTGTAAAAGTAATTCCGAAAACTTATCGTCACTTTCAATTCTGTTCATTGGTTTTTGAGGAATCGGAAGCATGACATTTGGATTGCTCATCATTTCATAAAACAAATCTTTATCTGTTTTCTCTAAGGGTCTAATCTTAAGTCGCTCTGTTTCGAAAATCATTTTTAAATATCGTTTTGTTTTTTAATTATGAATGACAACGATATAAACTGAAGCTTCTTTTGTTTAGTTCCCGGCAGTTAAAATTTTAATTTAAAAAAATATTTTTTTTTTTTTTGATAACCCGAAAGGATTTGAACCTTCACCATCAGAGTCAAAGGCTGATATGCTAACCAATTACACTACGAGTTAATTCTAATTTTTTGACAATTTTTTTTAAGGAACCAAGTGGTCAAGAATTCAATTAGTCAAAGGCAGAGACTTTTTGACCGCATAATAAATTGACATCTTTACAACTTTCTCAATCCAGCTCTTTTGCTAAATTGTTTTGTAGCCTCACAGGGATTCGAACCCCAATCTCTCAGTTCGTAGCCGAGTATCCTTCCGTTGAACGATGAAGCTAAATTTTGTACACCTACAAGGATTCGAACCTTGATTTGAGAGGTAGAAACTCCCTGTCCTTCCGTTGGACGATAGATGTAAATTAGAACTACCGACGGGGTTCGAACCCGCAATCTTCGCATAGAAAGTGCGATGCCTTACCAGTTTGGCTACGGTAGCATTTGTCAGTCAGACGGGGATCGAACCCGCAAAAAACGCATTCACAGTGCGCCCCGGCAAACCAATATCCGGCTCTGACTTGATCTTGTCTAAACGGCAGGATTCGAACCTGCGACACCTGCATCCCAAATGCAGTACTCTACCTGACTGAGCTACGTCTAGATTTTAGTTTTGTCTGAATGGTAAGATTCGGACCGACTCTCCCGATGTAAAATCGGGATGCGCTGACCTGAAGCGCTACATCCAGAAATAAAAAAAGCTTCGTAAGTTATTACACCTACGAAGCTTTTAGCAGAATTTAATCTATCGATAAATTACAATAGAAAAACCCTCGTAGTGTAGGTTACATTACGTCGCGGTTCCTGATGTCTTATGTTGATTAAATTCTTCATTATAAACAACTAAACTAATGTGCAATTGAATTAGTTCCTGAGAATAAAATATTTTTTGCTTTTTTATTTTGGCTACTATGTTTAGTGAGTTTTCAAAGATTACTAAATATAGTAATGTAAAAGAGGTGAACATTTTTTTATAAAAAAAAACTTTTCAAGTTTGGGAACTCTTTTTTGAAAGGCAAAGTTTATGTTGATGTAATGAAGAAAAAATTATCATATCTCAGTTGTCTAAGTTCGTTGAGTAATCAACTGGCAAGAGGTATGGTATAATTATATTTTAAAAAATATTTTGAGCCTCTTGTTTTTAATTAAGCAAGGGGTTTTTTATTTGCGGGTGTAGCCCAATCGGTAGAGGCGCATGACTTAGAATCATGATGTTGGGGGTTCGAGGCCCTCCATCCGTACAAGAAATAATTGAATGTAAGTTGAGAAACTTATTTGTTCCTTTAGCCCAATTGGAAGAGGCAACAGGTTTAAGCCCTGTCAAGTGTCAGTTCGAATCTGACAAGGAACACAAAGAAATTGAATAACAATTTCTGGTTTTATAAAAGGAAGTATAGCGCGTAATCGGTAGCGTCCCGGATTGTAAACCCGGTGCCTTTTGGTCTTGGAGGTTCGAGTCCTTCTACTTCCACAAAATTTGGAAAATAAACCAAGTATGGACTTGGACTTCCCTGCTAAGGAATGTGTCCGTCGATGGCGGATGGGGATCGTTACCTCTATTTTCCGCGAATGACATCATACCCAATATTGGTTTTGGGGCTAGTCTGCAAAACTAGTTTAATATCAGTTCGATTCTGATTGATGTCTCTATTAGGAAGTTAGCATGCAATGGTGCATAAGCGGTCTTGAAAACCGCGCCATCCTTCGGGATGAGGGTTCGATTCCTTTAGCTTCCTCTAATGCTTAAAACAACAAGGACTTTGCCTTTCGCACAAAGTCCTTGTTGTTTTATTATTGAAAAATTTTCGTCTTTATAAAAACTACCGACGAAATTCTTTTAGATTAGTAGAGATGCTAAAATGATTTATTCCACCAGCCAAGTGATTGAAAGCTCTACCATATTCAATTCTAAAACGACTTACTTTTATTCCCAATCCCATAGAAAATCCGGCAAGACTTCGGAAATTTTCAACGGTTAATTCTTGTCTTTGGAAATGATTATAGGCGACCCGCATTCGGAAGTTTTCTTTTTTACCTAATAGAAATTCACCACTAAAAATCAAATGGCGGAAAAAGTTATCTGTAAAAGTACCGAAACGGTTTTCTGATTGTTGTTGGAGTTCTCCAAGAAAAATAGAAGATTGCTCTGCATTAGGATCATCATATAAAACATTCCATTGATGCAGATTATGATAAGTTGCAGAAACTCTAAAAGGAAGGTGTTTTAATCTTCGGGAGATTCCAATCTGAAAATCAAACGGAATGGATTCTCTTTCGTCGTCATAAGTTGTGAGCTGGGCGCCCATGTTTTTTAAAACGACACCGATAGAAAAGAGGCCAGAAGTATCCTGGTAATAAGCTCCAAGATCTGCAGCCATACCTATAGAATTATAGTCTTCTAGTTGAGACGTAATAACTTTTAAGTTAGCTCCTAATCTAAGTTTTTCATAGACTTGTCTGGCTGCACCAATAGTCATTTTCTCAATCCTTCTGCAGTCTTGCGCCTATCAGGACAGTACCGTAGATATGATTGTTCACAATGCGAGAATCTACACAGTCGATGGCGAATTTTCTATCGTAGAAGCCATGGCGATAGACTCTGGGCGAATTGTCAAGACCGGTTCTGAGCGTGAGATTTTAAACAAATTCAAGGCAGATGAAATGGTGGATGCCGGAGGGAAATCCATCTATCCTGGTTTCATTGATTCGCA
>CAKZTD010000032.1 GCA_937921595.1 uncultured Saprospiraceae bacterium | reverse complement strand
TGCCGAGACATCTTACGGCCATTATAAACAGCGAAGTCTTCACCAAAACAATCGACCATATTTCCAAGAGCGAAAGTGGTTACATCTTTTTCATTCATCAAAGCACCATTTGAACGCTCTGAGATTTTAACTCCTGGTTTGGTATCTAAATATTTTGGATTGTCTTTTTCTCGTAATTGTAATCCAAGGTTTTCAAAATGTACGGTGATGACACCATTGGAAATAATTTCTAAATCTCCGATCACATAAGGATCAGGGATAAGACCGATCTCTTTGATTTCTAATTTGTAAATCAACTTTGTATCGATACCTGGTACTACTTGTTTGCGGCAACGTACTTTTTGAGGTAGGTCAAAAATTGGTTGGAAACGAGCATCTTTGGTCATTCGTTGTAAGCCAAGCATCATCATGAAAAAGCGTAAAAGATTTCCGCCACCTTCTGCTTGTAGTGAACCTGCCAATACTTCATCATCTCGGAAATGACATGGGAAATACCAGTCATCTGGATGTAAGTCCTTTTCAGCAACGATAGAACCTAAGCCATAAGCTCCTCCGGTAATGTCTACGGAAGTGATTCGGTCTAGCATTAATATTTTTGCTGGTGGAATTCTTAGGGAAAGGTTTCGACCATTGGCATAATAAGATTCATCTTCGAAACATTTCTCAATATTTCCATCGATCAAGTGTTGAAGATCTTGTTTTGAAAAAGAAGTTTTCTTAGTGTTTAATAAAGGAGTGAAGTATTTGCGTTCCGCATTTTGACGAGCAAGTGTTTCATCTTTAGAATAAACGACACCAGCGCCATCCGTCAATTGATCGTCTGCGAAAAATCCAGCACAACCGCCATCCATTTTTAAAACTAAACGATCCTCTACATAACAACGGTAACTGAAAAAGAACAGTAAGTTGTCGCCATTACTTACAAATGAATTGATCGAAATGTCATAACGTAATGTCTGACCTTCGTAAGGTAAATCATCAACGAAAGTCAAGGTGCAATCCAATAGACGATAAACTAAATCTCCTTTGTTTTGTAAATCAATTCCCAAATAGGAAATCAATAATAAATCACATTGGCCAGATTCAACGGCAACAGCTGAAGGGATTTGTTTGTCGGTAGTGTACCAAGTATTATAAGGAATGTCGTATTCCGTTTGCATGGTCGAAGGTTTGTATTCTCCGAGTTTTGCATTCATATCTGTTACCCGACTTACCAATAGGTAAGGATCCATTGGTAACATTACTCTTCGTCGATAAGTGTCGATGATCGAATATTCTGGACCAAAAACCTTCGCTATTTTCCCTTTCGCAAATTCTACAAGATCAGCTTGAGAGAAAACAACAGTTTTCCCTTCGAACTGCTCACCAGCTTCAAAGTCTTGCAGACGCAATCCGTTTTCTCCTACTTTATTTGTTGTAGCTACATTTTCTTTTTCTATGGTATTCATAATGACGTTAGATTTTATAGATGTTTGACTGAGGCTTTTTTGAGTTTTATTTTCAAAAAGTGGTTCTTTTACTAAAACCGAAGTTTCGCTTAGAACGAGACCTGAGCCTTTAGAGGTATAAGTTGAGTTTTCTAAAACCGGTGTGATTGGTTCAGAAAGTATCAATTCCTTTTTTGTTTTTCGTTTTTTAATAATTTTGAATTTTTCCTGAATCGCTTCTTCTGAAAAGAGTTCGAAAATAGGTGTTGCTCCAGGAATTATTTTCTTTAAAAATTGTCTTTGTTTGCTGGTCTCTTCAACAGATGGAAAAAGCATAGACAAATCAAGAGACACACCATGACTCAATAGTTGAGCAAAAAGAGTAAGCAAAGATTGTGTATCTGTTTTTCCTTTTTGATTGATAGAAACTGCGAGATGTGCTTTGTCTTTTAAATTGCTCGTGATCCAATTGGTGCAAGTGGCGTTGGCTCCAAGTTCAATGAAGATTCTCGCTCCGGCATTGTAAACGGTATCGATGGTCTTTGGGAAATTGACTTGTTGAGCGCATACAGCGACAGAGTTCTTCGCGATTTCTTGGCTCTCAATGTTGATCTTAGTTTGCGAAATACTGGAGTAAAAATCAATGTTCGATTGTTCTGTAATTTCAAAATTGTGCATGTCCAATAAACCGATTTCCTCTTTTTTACAAAAATCCTGATGGATGATGTTTTGAAAAGGAATTTCGATAACTGGACAGTTCAATTTTTTAGCAATCGCTTGGCAAACCGTTTTGTCACCAGAAATAATTACTTCATTATCTGTATTGATAAAAGTAAGATAAGCTTTCTCTTCAGGAGCAACGAGTGCTTCAACTTTTGCTTTTGGTGCAATAAATACTAGGCTAATCCATCGGTCTTTCGCTTCATCGCTACTAATCCCCCAATGCTCCGCGAGCAATTCTAAATTTCCAGCAAAGCGGTTTTTGAAAATTGGAGATCCTCGAAATTTCTGTGCGCCATTCGGATGCCAAACACCTAGAGAGTAGTACATGCTACTGCATTCTCCCATGCTATACCCGAAAGCGATGTCCGGTTCGACTTTGAAAAATGATCGTAATACATGGGTGTAATTCGCAGAATAAAACACACCTGAGGACATCATCGAAATGGCATCTTCGTAGATGTTGGGTTTTGGATCAGATTTGCTTTTTAGTTTTGGGAATAAATAATCGGATCGTAGAAATTGATCTATGTTCTCTTTACCCAACAAGTCTTCGTAACGTGATAAAAGTTGTGGGAATAATTGAAATAAATCCTGCCCCAATCCTGTGTAAGCGGTTGCAGAGCCTGGATAAACAAAAGCTACCTTTCCGCCTTGTTTAACTAAAGGATTTGGCGTAAAGTAACTGCCTTTGGGTGTTTTTAATGCTTTGCCATTTTGAAATGCCAGCGCTAATTGATTTTTAAAAAAAGTAATTTCTCTTTTTAAATCCGCTTTGTTATTTGCAATTAATACGATATTTTTTTCTGCTGAATTTGCTTGAGATTTTTTATAAAATTGCTGTGCAAGTTCTGTGAAATCCGTATTGGTATTTAAAGTTTCCTCCAGTGTGGATAACTCATTTAAAAGCTCAGATACATTATTTCCTTTTAAACAAAAAAGCTTAGGTGCATTTTGATGAAGGAAAGTATTATCGCTAACTGATGCTTTTGCAGCTTCTGAAAGCTGGATTTGAATATCTCCTAATCCATTGATCGCAGCATGACGTTTCGTTTGCCCTTCTTGTAAAATCCAAGGCCTGGATTCACCAGGAAAATAATAAGCGCTATTTTGAAAAGCAGCTAGATCATTTGGTGTATTCCAATTTGGAATACCAGGAATGAAACGATGGTGAACACATAAAGCGGTTTTGATCAAACTCGCTATTCCAGAAGCAGCGTAGGTATGACCGATATTGGTTTTTACCGAACCTAGTGCTGTCGCTATTTCTGATTTATTTTTTAAAAGAAGATTTTGCTCTGCCAGATCTTGCGACTCAATTCCTGTTGCAGCTAATTCTAAATAACCACCTTGACTAAGTGTTTTCGTTTTTCCAATCTCGTCGATGACAGAATAAACCTTTTGGTCAGTTTTTGTTTTTGCGGTCAACACAACCGCTCCTGCTCCTTCACCAACTAGCCAGCCTTGCTCATTTTTATTAAGAGAAAGACTTGGTTTGTTAGAAGTATTTGTCCGATCTTTTTTATTTCTTAAAAGCACATTTTCTAATCCTCCTGAAAAATCAACAGCTCCAACGACAACGGCATCGACTTCTCCTTGCGACAACATGTTTTGCGCAATTTCCAGTGTTTTAAATACAGAATTCTCCCCACAGGAAACCGTAAAGGCTGGCCCTGAAAAATCCCATAAAGCAGAAACACGACTCGCCATTAGATTTCCAATGTAGCTGGTAAATTCACTTGGCATTGGCGTACCTTCTCTATGATTAATACTGTTTTTGCAAAGCTTCATCAATTCTGCTTCTTGCTCTTCCGTCAAGAGGATTCCGCTTTTTTCTAAAGCTTCTTTTAATTGCCAAGAAGTATCCCAACGAGCTAGAATCTGATGGATCGCTAATTCTGTTTCCATTGCCACGAGTACCGCAACATTCTGCCCTTCGTCAATGCCAGCATCTTTAATCGCATTATCTGCGACTTTTAATAAGAGCGCTTGTTGTGGATGTAATCGCTCGGCTTCTTTTGGTTGAATTTTATATCGCAAAAGATCAATTTCGAAATCTTCAATGTAAGCTCCTTTTGGTGCTTGACCATTTTCGAAACCATATTGTTTGAGTAGACTGCTGTTTTGTTCAAAACCTTTCCAGCGATTTTTTGGTAGATCTATGAAATGTTGTTTGCTATTGTAAATCGTTGAATAGAAATCATCTAGATTTGAACAGTCTCCAAAGTGAGCATCCATTCCGATGATCGACATCGGCTTTAACTTAACCGGAGTATTGTCAGAATACTTGACTTGAGTTTTATTATAATTTTGAACTACCATGTGAGCATTCGTTCCACCAAAACCGAAGGAGTTAATTCCTGCTTGTTTATTACTACCAGTCCAAGGTGTTACTTCGCTGATCATTTTTGAACTACCTGCCCATTCTTGATCGATGTGGATGGGGTTTTCTAAATTGATATTCGGCGGAACTACGTCCTTTTGCATAGCAAGCAAAACCTTCAATAACCCGGTCATTCCCGCTGCGGTGAGTAAGTGCCCCATATTAGATTTTACAGAACCAAGTAGTGGCGTCGTGTCATGCTTTTTGAAAAAAGTAGCGATGGAATTTAATTCCGTTACATCACCCAAAGGTGTTCCGGTAGCATGACATTCTAAATAAGAAGTATCTTTTGGTGAAATACCATTTTCATTATATGCTCTTTCGAAAGCTAGGTTTTGTCCAGTTGGATTTGGGCTTAAAAGGAATTTTCCACGACCATCATTCGATAAACCAATACCTCCGATGACGCCAAGGATTTTATCACCGTCTCGTTCTGCATCGTCTAATCTTTTTAGTAAAACCATTCCGGCTCCTTCTGAAGATACTAGACCTGCAGAGTCTTGATCGAAAGGCACAAATTTTTCTCCTCTCGGCGCATAAGCATGGAAAATTGAAAAGCCAATGTGAATAAACAACTGATCTGATGCACTCACCGCTCCTGCAAGCATCAAGTCTGATTTACCCGTGACCAATTCGTCACAAGCTAGTTTGATGGCGTAAAGAGAAGTTGCACAAGCTGCATCCAAAGCATAATGACTGCCTTGCAATCCTAGTGCCTTGCTGACCATCTCGGACGGCGTATATTCGAGGACTTCGTTTTCAGGATGCGTTTTTTTATGAGCAGTGATTTTGAAGCCTTTGTCTTTTAATAATTGTTGAGCTGCGGCTTCTGTCGTTTGTGTATAAACGTCTGCTAATAGTCGATGCGAGGAACTGGTTGGAAAGGATAAATTTCCTAGAATTAGCCCACATTTATCTAGTATTTTTTCATTCTTCAAATAACCGCCATCCCGTAATGCTTCTTTAGCAACGTAGAGTGACCATTGGTATAGTTTGTCTTGTCGAGCTAAATAGTCGGCTGGTAATTCGTAACCGCTTGGGTCGAATTGAAAATCGCGGATGTAACCGCCTCGCAGGGAATAGCATTTGTCTTCGATGCCTTTGTTGGGCTGGAAGAACAGGTCTGGATCAACGCCGAAGTCTTCTTCTGTCGCTATCCCGGTCAGGTCTTTTTCACGCATCAGGTTTTCCCAAAATTCCTCTGGTGTGGAGGAGCCGGGAAAGAGGGCTGATGTTCCTATGATGGCTATTTTTGTCATTCCAATTTTTATCTTTTTTTATCTTCATTTTCTTTTTGTCTTGAGACGAAAAGAAACAAAAAACTCAAGGCTGTTTACTTTTCTTTACGCGAAAATCGGATCAAAAAACTAAATTCTAAAAACTCGCCTTTTGGTTACTTTTCCACTTAAAGAGACTAGATTATTAAAAATCTGTCATTACTTATGTTTTGAATTAGGCTCAAACAGTTTAGAATTCTTAACGTTTTTTGATCCGTTTTTCTCTAAAAAGTAAAAGGCCGATCCCAACCCGCCACATCTTTCTGTCTTCGAATAAAATTTTGTGATTAAGAATTTTATGTCTGATCTCGTATGCGGCAATACAGAGGTTGTTTTTATTAAATCAAAAAGAATATCCAATATCCAATTGAGATCCGAATTCAGATCATATTTTTCGAATATAATTCCAAAATATCAATTTCTACTTTATCTAAAATATGAAAAACTGCACCCCATTCAATATTCTTTTCCTTACCAAGTCAAATTTCTCGATATGGTAACCACAGCTCCACTAGTTTTTATATATACATTTCCTTCATCATCATAGACCGTACAATCTGCGACCATTTTTACTTCGCTTGCCTCTACGATAGCTACGTTGACGAATAATTTTTTTCCGAAAGGCGCTTTTTTATAAAATACTGCGCTGTCTGTTTGTAGCGGAAGACTCTTTGCGCCGTCCTTATTTTTTTGAACCCAAACCAACATTCCCTGATATTGAATATCTGCGAAAAAAGTATTGACAGAGAATACCGGGAATTGTCCTTGATCGCTAAGCGGTACTTCTGGGGCTTCGCAAGACAAGATGATTTGATCTGATGTACAGTCAATAACTTCTTCAATCCCCTGAAAATATTGGCCGTGGAAAAGTGAACCATCATTATATAAAATAGAACCTTCTGTCGCTGGATAATTTCCGCTGATACTTGGACTGAATTTCGGTGCTGCTGGAATTGATTTTTTGTTGACCAAAGTCATGGTTGCTTTATAATGGTAGGTTGGCAATTTGCCACCTTCGCTAAGCACCGTTGTTTCGAAAGTAATTTCATCAGCGCTTTTTGTTAGCTCTTTGACTTCGACGATGTACTCTTCTTTTTCGGAACCATCGAAGATGATACCTTTGAAAAGTTTGGTGTCTTGGATTTTAAAAACTTGGAAATCAGGATATAGATTTTCGCAAGTCTGTGCCATCCATCCAACTGCATTGACCACTGGTAAAACCGCATTGCCTTGAATGACATGGTGGTTTAAAAATGGGTTGTTTTTTAATTTTAATTGCCGTCGAATTCGGTAAGTTTTAGTCTCACCGATATGACTAACGGCTGCTGGTAAAGTACCGCCGATAATAGATTGTGGTTGATTGTCGTAATCATTATTTAACTCATTGACTAACATGGCTGCTCCACCGTCGCTATTGACTAAAGTGATACCAGCTGCTTCGAATTGAGCTTTGAGTTCACCGCTAACCATTCCGCTATCCCAGGCTCCCCAGTTGATGGCAGAGACATGAGTTTTCGGATGATTGGTTTTAAAAAGATGAGCTGCTTTGCTTAAAATCTCATTGGCAATGGCGTAATCAGTTTGGCCAACATTTCCGTAAAAACCTGCAACAGAAGAAAATAAAACTAAGTGATCTAGCTTGTTTAGATTTACGGTTGCTAGTAAAGTTAAAAGACCGTCGAGTTTTACAGAAAGTACATTTTCGAAATCGTTTTCAGATTTGTCTTGGATGTATTTGTCAGCAAGCCGTCCCGCTCCGTGGATGATACCGGTGATCGCTCCAAATTCTGAAACGACATAATCCAATGCTTTTCTAAAACTAGCCAATTTAGTCACGTCGCCTTGAATATAAGCTACTTCGCTGCCATGAGATTTGATCTGATTGATCGTCTCCTCAATCTCTTTTTTTGCGATTATATTTTTGAAAATACTTTTTACTTTAGGTAAGCTAGGTTGCTCTCCTTTCTCTTTCATGTCCATCATGATCAAACGCTTAAGAGCGCTTTCATCATTTTCGTCTTTTGCGAAAGCTGGAACTTCAAAACTAAAATCAGACCGACCTAAAAGAATAAATTTACATTTAAAAGTCTTTGCCATTTCGATCACACAATTTGCCGTCACCCCTCTTGCTCCACCGCTCACTAAGAAAACAGCATCTTCTGTAACCGTTGTTTTGATTGGATGATTTTCTAAAAGTGTTGATTGATTGACGCTAGTGGTTTTTCGACCTACATCTGAAATAGCTACTTCAATTAAGCTAACATTAGCGTCATGAAGTTCTGCTATAATATTATTGGTGATTTCTTCCGTTGGGAGTTCTGGTTGGATATCCAAAGCTCTACAAAAAACAGAAGACCATTCTAGATTTAGACATTTTACTAAGCCAGTAATTCCGCCACCGACAACTGAAGTGTTTCCTCTTTTCCCTTGGCCTAATTTTCCATCCATTCGGGTGACCGTGACGAAGTTAGCTCTTTGTTGTTCGCCTAGTTCGTTTAAGTCTTTTTGAATATGCTTGGCGATAAAGAATAACGCTTTTACAATATCTCTTTCCGCTTTGAAATGTTGAACGAAATTTCCATTCTGGAATTCAAAATGTGGATGTAAATGAATAAAGCTTCCTGTTTTTCCAAATTGAGTTTGGATTTGCTGAATCGCTTGCCCAACTGCTTCATCAGAATAAGCAGAAAGATTGATCGCATTTTCTGAAAGCGGATTTGCAATACCTGGAAGATTTAAAACGACCACTTTGTTGCCTTCGCTTTTTAAAGCGTTCAATGTCTGAGTAGTTAAAGCTGAACCATCATTGGTAATCAAAGTATGGTGTGTCGCGGGCAAGGAATATTCTAGGAAGTCAGGTTGAGGTAAAAAGGACAGGCCAATTTCAAAGCGATCAACGCCATGAAACTGACCTGTGGTTATTGTATTTTTTTCCAGTGTAGTAGTCACTGGAGTAATTATGCTATTGCTTTTTTTTTACTGTGATCACTCACATAAATAACGATTTCGCCAAGAGTACGAAGTTCCGTTAACTCATTTGGATTGATACCAGAAAGCTGAGGATATTTTTGCGTTAAAGCACCGAAGATTTCAACTCTTTTGATAGAATCAATACCAAGGTCTGCTTCCATGTCCATGCTTAATTCTAACATCTCTGCCGGGTAACCTGTTTTCTCACTCACTACTTCTAGAAGCATTGCTTCTAGTTGTTTGTTATCAATGCCACTATTTGTAGGAGCTGCAACTGGAGCAGCTGGGCTTGGCGTTGCTACCGGAGTAGTAGTTACTGTTGCCGGAGCACTTGCACCAGCTTTTGCACTTACATAAGTAACGATTTCTCCAAGAGTACGAAGCTCAGTAAGTTCGTTAGGGTTGATACCAGAAAGCTCAGGATATTTTTGCGTCAAAGCGCCAAATATTTCAACTCTTTTGATAGAATCAATACCAAGGTCTGCTTCCATATCCATGCTCAATTCTAACATCTCTGCCGGATAACCGGTCTTTTCACTCACCACTTCTAAAAGCATTTTTTCTAATTGCTTATTATCAACACCATTGCTTGTTGGAGCAGAAGCAACCGGAGTTGCTGCAACAAGAGGAGTAGGTGTCGCAACTGGCGTTGGTGCTGGAGCAATTGCAGTATTTGTAGCACCACCGGCTTTTGCACTTACGTAATCTACGATTTCTCCAAGAGTACGAAGCTCAGTAAGTTCGTTAGGGTTGATGCCAGAAAGCTCAGGATATTTTTGCGTCAAAGCGCCAAATATTTCAACTCTTTTGATCGAATCAATACCGAGGTCAGCTTCCATGTCCATGCCCAATTCTAACATCTCTGCTGGGTAACCCGTTTTCTCACTCACTACCTCTAAAAGCATTGCTTCTAATTGTTTGTTATCAACACCACTACTAGAAGCTGGACTTACAGGAGCAGAAACTACAGCTTGAGCAACTGGAGCAGATACGACTGCAGCTTTGTGTGCAGAACCATTTCCATTTCCATTGCTGTAAACTGGCGTTTCAGGAACAACCGGAGGAATATTATTCGTAAAACCATTGGTTGTTGCACCATTGGTTGCCGTTGGAGTATTATTATTTGAATCTACAGTCGAAGACAATAATTGTAATAATTGTTGTGACTGTTGATTTTGATCATTCATAAAGCGTTCAAAAATCTCTAAAGATTTTGTTTGATTCGCTTTGAAAGATTCTAAAGTATTTTGGATTAATTGAAGGACTTCTTTATTGATCATTTCTTCTTCGTTTTCAATTTGAGTGTTAGTGATATTGTTAGTAACCGGTACCTCTACAATCTTTTCGACGGTTACGATTTTTTCAATGACTTTAGTTGCGCCACCGGAAATTTGAAAACCATCATTCATAACATCTTGATACGCTTTTTGAGTTGGCGCAGAAACGTAATTGTTTCCACTAAGCTGTACCGTGAGTTTTGATTTTGGAGGTAAAGGAACTAAGTCTTTTTTATAAGGATCGATATTAGAAATTGATAAACCTAATACCTGCATCTGAACTGCTGCTTGACGGAATTGTAAATCGCTATCTTTTTTAGCATTTGCATTTACCGCAATCGCAACGTGATCTTTATCTTTTAAAATATTTTTAACCAGATTAGTTAAAACGCCTTTTGGTCCAAATTCTATAAAAATTCTACCACCTGCATTATGAATGTTCTCCACCTGATTTTTAAATAGCACAGGATTTAAAATCTGATTTTTTAAAATAGATTTCAAACTGTTTAAATTATCTGGATAAGCTTCGCCTGTTGTATTGGAGTAAACAGGAATCTGAGGTTTTGTAAATTTTTGTTTAGCGACAAAAGCAGAAAATGGTTGCTGTGCATGTTTTACAAACTCAGTATGGAATGCTGCGGAAACAGGAAGTGGAACTACTGAAAAACCTTGAGTTTTCAATTGATCTTCAGCTGCTTTGATATCTGCAGTTCCACCAGCCACAATAACTTGATTGTTGGAATTTACATTTGCAATAGAAACACCATTGATGCTAGCAATTGCCTGTTGAACTTGTTCTTGAGGAGCTTTAACCGCAAGCATCGTTCCTGGGTCAGCATTCGGATTACTCAATGCCATTGCTTCACCTCTGGCTTTTGATAAAGCGAGGAAAGTCGCATCATCATAAACGCCAGCTGCCCAAAGTGCGGTCAATTCGCCGTAGCTATGACCAGCGGTAAACTGAGCTTGAAAGCCTGCATTTTTTAAAACATTATATTGTCCCATGCTCAAAGTGCCGATAGCCGGTTGAGCATTTTGGGTTTGTGTCAATACTTGTTGTTGCGCTTTTCTTTCTTCATTTGAAAAAACAGGAATTGGGAAAATACTTTTTGAAAGTGCTGTTTGTCCCGCCTTATTATATAAGGTGTCTGCTGTTTGAAAAGCTTGAGTAACTGTTGGAAAAGCGTTTGCTAATTCTCTTCCCATTCCAACATACTGAGAACCTTGTCCAGCGAAAAGTGCGACGACTTTTTGAGTATTCGTATCAATACCGTTTGGACGATAGTAAATACCTTTTGGGTGATTCCATTCGTTGGTGTTGGTCTGAAGGTTTTGAATAGCAATTTTAAAATACTCGATAGCATCTTCAATTCCATTTGCTACAAAACCGATACGAGCATGTGTTGAATTCAGACTTGTTACTTTGCTCGTTTTGACTAGATGGTTAAAAGCCATTTCAGCTTCTGTACCTTGTAACTGATCTAATTGAGCTTGTAAAATTTGTTGTAAAGCTGATGGATTTGCAGCTTGCAGCAAAACTGTTTTGTAAGGTTCGTGTAATCGGTAATTTTGATTTTTCTTACCCTCATATTCTTCCATGGTGATGTGAACATTGATTCCACCAAAACCAAAAGCCGAAACACCTGCACGTCGAGGATGGCCATTTCGAATCCAAGGACGAGTTTCTGTATTAATGTATATTGCTGATTCTTCAATGTTGAATTTAGCATTTGGCTTTTCAACATTAATCGTCGGAGGTAATACTTTATGGTGTAAGCTTAAAACCGTTTTGATGATTCCAGCAGCTCCAGCAGCAGATTTAGTATGCCCAATTTGAGATTTTACAGAACCCAAAGCGATGTGCTGCTTCTGAGGGTTATTAGCTCCGAAAACCATTTGCATAGAAGTAAACTCCGTAGGATCACCAGCACCTGTTCCAGTACCATGACCTTCTAAAAGACCAACACTTGAAGGCGCATATCCTGAATCTTCATAAGCACGATTCATAGCTAGGGCCTGTCCAGAAGGACGTGGAGCGTAGACAGATTTGAAACGACCATCACTGGAAGTTCCCACTCCTTTTATAACTGCATAAATATTATCGCCATCTCGTTCTGCATCTTCTAATCTTTTTAAAACCAACATTCCAATACCTTCGCCAATCAACATTCCATCTGCTTTATCGCTGAATGGACTGATGTTTCCAGATTTGGAAAAAGCTGGAGTTTTAGAAAAAGACATATACATAAAAGGTGAATTGTCAGTATCGACTCCGCCAGTTAACATCATATCGCATCGACCTTCGACCAATTCACTCAAAGACATTTTTATAGCACTCAGTGAAGCTGCACAAGCTGCATCCACCACACTATTAATACCACCTAAGTCAAAACGATTGGTAATTCGACCAGAAATCACGTTCCCTAATAAACCAGGAAATGCATTTTCATTCCAACCAACATAGGCTTTTTTCATTTTATCAACAATCCTAGGAATATCTTCTTCAGAAATACCAGAAGCACGTAAAGCTCTTTCCCAGATTGGATATTGTAAACGAGCAATTAATGGCGTAATCAATTTTTGACCACCTCCTACACCGAGTAAAACGCCGGTTTTTTCTTTAAGGGCTTTGGTGAATTTTTCAGAACCTTTACCATAGCCCGCATCTGCTAAAGCATCTCTTGCAGCTACTAAACCTAATAATTGGCTGGCATCGGTAACTTCAAGAATGTTTGGTGGTAAACCAAATTCCATAGGATTGAAGTCTATTTCTGGAAGGAAACCTCCACGTTTGCAATAGGTTTTATCTGGTGCAAACATATCCTCATCGTAGTAATCTTCGATTGCCCAGCGGTTATTTGGGACATCGATAATGCTGTCTTTTCCCTGGATGATATTGGTCCAGTATTCTTCTATATTTCGTGCATCCGCAAAGATGGAAGACAAACCGATTACAGCGATTGGCGTTTTTTGTAAGGAGCTGTTTATATTCATTTAAGGTTGTTTTATATTGCGACTCTAAAGAGTTCTTCTTGTATTTGTAATAATTTCATTCCTTTTGAAGTACAAAGTCCTTTTAAATAAGGGACGAGTATTCCGAAGGTTAATCTTTCTTTACTAAATTCAGTAACTGGGAATAGTTGATTGTCTTTTAGCATTTTTAACATCGTCAAGACTGTTTTTCCAACTACTTCTACATCAAGGTCTTCGTGAAAAATACCATCTTCTATTCCCCATTGTGATAATTCGATCAATTCTTGATGGGCAAAGTTGCCAGTGTCTTGATAAGATTGATGTAATAAGCCTGGGTAGTAGTATATGATATCACTAAAAAAATTTGGATTGACTTGGTGAGAGCGACGAACGATCATTTGATGTAAGTGTCCCATTGCTTCAATCACATTCTTGGAAGACTCGATGATTTCTTCGTTCTCTGTTCTTACCTTGGTGTTATAGACATGGAGGCAAGCTTTTAAAAGAGCCGTTTTATCCTCAAAATGGAGATAAATGGTCCTCTTTGAAGTATGCAGTTCCTTGACGATGCGATCAATCGTTATTGATTTTACACCATTCTGGATGAATAATTTTGTTGCTGTGTCTATTATGAGTTCCTTTGTTATCATACGTTTAACATGGACTTTTATATCAATGAAACACCAGTGGTAATATTTTTGTTTCGAAAGTACCACAAAGAAACGAAAGAATATTGAAACTTCTTGTTACTCGTACGACATTTAATTTTTAAGTATCATTATGATTTATATTTATCAAGTGAATTCAGATCAAATAAGAGCCGAGAAAAGCTTGGAGGAAGTGCTTTTGGATTTACCAAAGTCTATGTATGAGCGAGCCTTGCGCTATAGGCGAGAAGAGGATGCGTTTAATTTTGTACTTGGAAGATTATTGCTGAAAAAAGGTTTAGAAGAATTAGGACTAGGGGAGCAATTAGAAAAAATTCAATTTCAAAAGGATGGTAAGCCATATCTTGATGCTGTTTATTTTAATATTTCGCATTCTGATAACCTGGTAGTTTGTGCACTATCAAAAGATGGAAGGATTGGAATTGATGTTGAAAAAGAAAAAGAGCTTGAGCTTGAAAACTTTAAATCTTGGTTTACAAATAAAGAATGGAATGATATCAATAATAGCCCTGATCCTCTCAAAAGGTTTTATGGATATTGGACCAGAAAAGAAAGCATCATAAAAGCACTTGGCGTAAATCTTTCTTATTTGCATGAAATAGAGCTAGATGCACAGCAGGATTTTTTCCTTTCAGAAGGAAAACATTGGTATTTAGAGGGTGCAGATTTTGGATTGAATTTTTTTGGAGCTGTTTGTTCAGAAGTAGAAATAGATATTATTCAGAAAAAAATCAATTGAGAGAAATGTTTTGTATTTAAAATAGGAATGAGTACAAGGCCTTTATATTTTTTTATAAATAGAAAAGCAAATCTTAGTAAGACTAGGTAAAAAAGCGTAAAATTGACACAGTGCACTCGTAAGGGCTTGTTAACTTGTTCAAGCATTTACCAAAAACGATAAAACACAACCAAATGGCAGTAGAAAATCCACCCGGCATCGAAAAGATGATCAATTATCCTTCTTTTGATACTGTCGAAGAAAAGAGATTTTACCTAAAAAGAATGTTAGCGGGAGCGTTTCGGATATTTGGAAAATTTGGCTTTTCAGAAGGTGTAGCAGGGCACATCACTTGTAGAGATCCTGAATTCCCACATTGCTTTTGGGTGAATCCATTCGGAATGTCATTTCGACAAATAAAAATGTCTGATTTAATTTTGGTCAACGAAGAAGGGACAGTCGTTTCTGGAAAGCATAAAAATTTAAATGGAGCGGCATTCGCCATTCATGCTGCCATTCACAAAGTGCGACCAGATGTAATTGCAGCGGCTCACTCACATAGCCTTTACGGAAAAACCTTTTCAACTTTTGGAAAAAAACTTGATCCCATTACTCAGGATTCCTGTATTTTTTATGAAGATCACGGTTTGTTTGATGACTATAGCGGAGTCGTTTTGGAATCAAGCGAAGGCGATAGGATTGGAGAAGCATTAGCAGATAAAAAAGCAGTTATTCTACAAAATCATGGTTTGCTTACTGTTGGTCATAGCATCGAAGAATGTATCTTTTGGTTTGTGACCATGGAGCGTACTTGTCAGTCTCAAATCCTCGCAGAATCGACAGGAAATGAGATCATCAAGATCGATCATGAAACGGCTTTGAGAACGAGAAATAATGAAGTAGGCTTTCCATTAGCTGGATATTTTAGTTTTCAACCTATGTGGCAAGATATAGTAAAAGAGCAACCTGATTTCATGGACATTGCTGCACCAGAAGGCACTTTGATATTGTAATCTTGAAAGTACTTTAGAAAGTAAAACGAAAACAAATATCCTATTTAAACGCCTTAACGAAAAATCAAAATGGAAACATCAATTGCAACCACGATTGTTCTCCCTCTTTCTTTGGCCATCATCATGATCGGCATGGGAATGTCTTTAACAATCAAGGATTTTAAGCGAGTGCTTATTTATCCGAAAGCCACTTTCTTAGGTTCTTTTAATCAGATCATCATGTTGCCTTTGATCGGATTTCTATTAGTCAGTGCTTTCCCGATGGATCCGGTTATGGCTGTAGGATTTATGATTATTGTCGCTTGTCCGGGAGGCGTAACGAGTAATTTAATCACCCATGTAGCAAAAGGAGATATTGCTTTGTCTGTAACCTTGACTGCGATTTCAAGCTTCGTGACCATCTTGACGATACCTTTAATCATTTCTTATTCGATTTCTCATTTTATGGGAGATGGAGAAGCGGTTGTTCAATTGCCTATTTTGAAAACGATATTACAAGTAGTAGTGATTACTGTAATTCCGATTATGATTGGGATGTCTATTCGACATTTTAAAACTGAATTTGCGGAACGAATGGATAGGCCGATGCGAATTGCATCGACGGTAATTTTTATAGTAATCTTAGTCGGAATCATTTTAGCAAATAGAGATATACTTGTTGATTCTATTAAAAAAGTTGGTCTCATCGCTGCGGGACTTAATGTACTGACCATGTCCTTAGGATATTTTACTGCAAGAATTTTTAAACTCAATACACGTCAGTCTATTTCTATTATGATAGAAAACGGGGTGCAAAATGGAACCTTGGCAATTGTTATCGCTACTACGATTTTGTTGCAACCAGAAATGAGTG
Organism: uncultured Saprospiraceae bacterium; assembly: GCA_937921595.1. GTDB lineage: Bacteria > Bacteroidota > Bacteroidia > Chitinophagales > Saprospiraceae > JAHDHW01. The sequence goes on along the minus strand of CAKZTD010000032.1, from coordinate 59,142 downwards.
TACCTGCTGCAGTCTACTCTTTAATGATGTTTGTATCAGGAGGTTTTGCAATGTGGTTTTTCGGAAGAAGGAAGGAGGAGGTGTAAAAAAAATGTTGGAGATTCTAGTTTCGATCTCCAACATGTTTTTTAAGGCTGACTAAAAGAGATCTTCTAAAATATCATTATCTACCAAATTGGGAATCGTAACTTTTAGGCTCGGTGTTCTTTCCATTTCTCGTTTGATGGCAAATAAAGCTTCTTCATTTCTTGCCCAACTTCGTCTAGCAACGCCATTGTTTACATCATAAAAAAGCATAGCTTTTAGACGTTCCTCTGCTTCAGTCGTTCCGTCGAGTAACATTCCAAAACCTCCATTCATCACTTCGCCCCAACCTACACCACCGCCATTGTGGATGGATACCCAGGTTGCTCCTCTGAAGCTATCTCCGATGACATTGTGAATGGCCATATCTGCCGTAAATTTACTGCCATCATAAATATTGGAAGTTTCCCGATAGGGAGAATCTGTTCCACTCACATCATGATGATCTCGACCCAAGACAACAGGTCCAATCTCTCCAGCAGCAACCGCATTGTTGAAAGCGGTCGCTATTTTGGTTCGTCCTTCTGCATCGGCATATAAAATCCGAGCTTGAGAACCTACAACTAATTTGTTTTGTTTTGCATCTCGAATCCAGGTGATATTGTCCTGCATTTGAAGTTTGATTTCCGCAGGAGCGGTTTCCATAATCTCTTGCAAAACATCTCCAGCAATTTCATCTGTTCGATCCAAGTCTTCCGGTTTTCCAGAAGCACAAACCCATCGAAAAGGCCCAAAACCATAGTCGAAACACATCGGCCCTAAAATATCTTGAACGTAAGAAGGGTATTTGAAATCAATATTATTCTCTGCCATGACATCAGCTCCGGCACGCGATGCTTCTAATAAAAAGGCATTTCCGTAATCAAAAAAGTAAGTACCTTTCGCAGTGTGTTTGTTAACTGCTGCTGCATGACGACGGAGAGAAGTTTGTACTAAAATTTTAAATTCAGCAGGCTCTTCTCGGATTAATCGATTCGATTCTTCATAAGAAGTTCCGACAGGATAATAACCACCAGTCCAAGGAATATGCAGTGACGTTTGATCAGAACCCAAGTGAATAAAAATATTTTCTTCATCAAAACGCTCCCATACTTCGACGACATTTCCAATGAAAGCAATCGAAACAACTTCTTGATCTGTTTGTGCTTTTTTGACTCGCGTGATCAGCTCATCGATGTTGTCAATTAATACATCAACCCAACCTTGTTCATGACGTTTGGTCGCAGCTTTAGGGTTGACTTCTGCACAGATCGAAATACAACCGGCGATGTTTCCTGCTTTCGGTTGAGCGCCACTCATACCTCCGAGCCCTGCCGTTAAAAATATTTTTCCAGCAGGTGTTTCTCCCTGTTTTAATTTTTTTCGAAAAGCATTCATCACGGTGATCGTCGTTCCATGGACGATTCCCTGAGGGCCAATGTACATAAAAGAACCTGCAGTCATTTGACCATATTGAGTAACGCCAAGGGCATTAAATTTTTCCCAATCATCAGGGCTAGAATAGTTAGGAATCATCATTCCATTGGTCACGACGACTCTTGGTGCTGCTTTCGAAGAAGGAAATAAACCCATCGGATGACCGGAGTACATGTGCAAGGTTTGTTCATCCGTCATGTTTGAAAGATACTGCATCGTCAATAAATATTGCGCCCAGTTTTGAAAGACTGCTCCGTTTCCACCGTAAGTAATTAGCTCTTGTGGATGTTGAGCAACAGCAGGGTTTAAGTTGTTTTGAATCATCAACATGATCGAAGCTGCTTGTCTTGACTTCGCAGGGTATTCGTCTATTGGTCGAGCGTAGATCTCATAATCCGGTTTGAATCGGTACATGTAAATTCTTCCGTAGTCTTTTAGTTCTTGAGCAAATTCAGGAGCAAGAACAGCATGCCATGATTTTGGAAAGTATCGCAAAGCATTTCGAATCGCTAATTGTTTTTCTTCTTTTGATAAACTATCTTTTCGCTTCGGTGCCCGGTTGGCATCTTGTTGATATTCTTTTTTTGCTGGTAATTCTTGTGGAATACCTTCTTGTATTTTTTCTTGAAATGTCATTGCTCTGATTTTTAAGTATCTATTCAAATTTCGAAAAATGTTGTAATGTAAATCTAGAATATACGCTATTCAAAAGTACGAATTTTGAGTTTATTTATTGAAGCCACTTTTATAAGAAAAATGATAAAATTATTTCCTGATGCCAAAGGCATAAAGAATCGACGGAATAAGTAGTTTTGTTTTGTATCGTTTTTATCCTATTATAAAAGCTCGATTCTCCACCATTGAAATCATATTAGCAATATCATATTTCAAAACACGATCATCTTCTAGTTTATCAACTTTTTCTCTAATGGTTTTAAAATTAGCTTCTATAATATTTGAAAAAGTATTCGGTCTTCTGAATTCCATCGCTTGTGCAGCGTACATCAATTCAATGGCAAGAATTTTTTCAATATTCCCTAAAATCTGATTAAATTTTCGACCAGAAATACTTCCCATCGATACATGATCTTCCTGGCCGAGTGAAGTAGGAATGCTATCCGCAGAAGGTGGGAAACACAAGGATTTATTTTCGGTAACCAAAGCTGCTGTGGTATATTGAGGTATCATAAAACCGGAATTTAATCCACCGCTTTCGGTCAATAATCGAGGGAGCCCGTATTTTCCTTCGAGTAATAAATAGGATCTTCGATCAGAAATATTTCCTAATTCTGACGCTGCAATAGAAGCATAATCCAAAGCCATTGCTAAAGGTTGCCCATGAAAATTTCCGCCAGATATTGCTTCTGTATCACTGATAACGATTGGGTTATCTGTCACCGCATTCATTTCAATCGTTGCTAATTCTTCCAAATGGTAATACGCGTTTCTGGATGCGCCATGAACTTGAGGAATGCAACGGATCGAATAAGGATCCTGGACTCGTTCGCAATGTAAATGAGCATTTAAATTCTGTGAGCCTTCTAGGAGATTTCGCATATGCGCAGCGACTTCTAGGTTTCCTTTGAAAGGGCGAATCTCGTGAAGTATCGATTTAAAAGGAGCTGAGCTTCCTTGAAAGCCTTCGAGACTCATTGCTCCAGCAACATCTGCTAATTGGAGCAAGTATCGCATTTTATATAAGCCAGTAATCGCATGTGCTAAAATAAACTGAGTACCATTGATCAAGGCAAGCCCCTCTTTAGCTTCTAAGTGAATTGGCTCTAATCCGTTTTCTTTTAAAACTGTTTTAGCTGGAACTTCTTTGTCTCCTACCCAAAACTCTCCTTCTCCTAAAAGTGGTAAAAAGAGATGAGATAATGGAGCCAAGTCTCCTGATGCTCCTACAGATCCTTGTTTAGGTACAATAGGTAACAGATCATTTTCTATAAAAAATAATATCCTTTCGATCACACTTAAACGGATACCTGAATACCCTTGACATAAAGCATGCACTTTACAAATCATCATGATCTTAGATAAGTTTTTAGCTATTGGATCTCCGACACCTACGGCATGAGAAATCAACAAGTTCTCTTGTAGTTTGCTAGTCTCTTCAGGCGAAATTTGAGTATCGCATAAAGGGCCAAAACCAGTGTTGATGCCGTAGACAGGCTTGTCAGAGCTTGCCATTTTTTCAACTTTAGATCGGCAGATATTTACTTTTTCGATCGCTTCCGGAGTAAGAATTCCCTTAAGCTTTCGATTTGCTAGGTCAGTTACCTTGTCGAGGGTCAGCTGCTCTATTCCATATTTGAATTCCATGAGGTATGTTTTTTATATAAGGGCGTATAAAATTATGTTAAATCTGTTTGATATTCTTAAAAAACAGATTTAATATAATTTAGTCAAATAACTTAGTAAAAATAAGGCGATATTTGATGCCTAACAAGATGATTAATGAAAACAATTAATAACTATGAGTTATCAATTAGAATTAAGGCATTTGCGTTATTTTTTGGCTGTAGCGGAAGATTTGCATTTTAGAAAGGCGGCGGAACGCCTGTATATCTCCCAGCCAGGATTGAGTCGACAGATCAAAGATTTAGAGAAGAATATCGGAATTCAGCTATTTGAGCGGCATAATAGAAAGGTGGAATTGACCAAAGCTGGCTTGTTTTTACAAAAAGAACTAGGCCGGTATTTTAAAAGCCTAGATCAAGTAATTGAACACGCGAAGCTATTAAACGATGGTTTGTTGGGAGATTTGAAATTCGGCTACGTCGGTTCTGCTATGCAACAAATCATTCCTGATTTGCTATTAGAATTTAAAAAGAAGTACCCGAGTGTTCTTTTTAATTTAAAAGAAATGGATAATCATGAGCAGATTAATGGTCTTTTGAATCACGATATTGATATTGGTTTTGTAAGATTAGAAAGTGTACCGAGCGGGCTGAAAATGTACACTTTGCTAAAAGAACCTTTCTGTTTGGTGTTGCCAAAAAAACATCCGGTCAGTGCTTCAAATTTTAAAAACTTGTCTCAGTTTAAGGACGAATCTTTTATCTTATTTGATCCGAAATACAGTCCGGCATATTATGAAAAAGTCATGCAGGTTTTTCGAGATAGCGGTTTTGATCCGAATGTCACGCATAACACGATTCACTCTGGATCGATATACAAATTGATTCAAAATGATCTTGGGATTTCCATCATTCCGACATCTCTACAACAAGATCATTTAAAAGGAGTGAAGTTTATTGAACTAAATAATATCAAACAACGAACGACGCTTTCGGCAGTTTGGGATCCTCGGAATAGAAATCCTATGTTAGAAAATATTTTAAAAATAATTGAAAAGATGTAGGAATGAAATCTCTGAGGTAGGTCATTGAGTCCAAGTTTCGCGAAGGGAGCGGTGAGTTACTGCTATTAGATAGAATAAAATAATTTGTATCTTCAATCAAAATGACAAACGATAAATCCTTTATGAAAACAATAGATCTAAATTGCGATATGGGAGAATTGAAACCCGGTCAAATAAAAAACTTCGACTCGGAAATCATGCCTTATATTTCTTCTTGCAATATAGCTTGTGGATTTCATAGCGGTAGCCCACAACTTATCGAAGATACCATCAAGTCTGCAATGTCAAATCAGGTAAAGATTGGTGCTCACCCTTCTTATAATGATCGTGAAAACTTTGGAAGAATTTCTATAGAAGTAGAACCTTCGATCCTTATGGCCGAGCTAAGATATCAGATTTGTGCTCTAAAAGGAATGGTCGAAAGTTATGGGGCTACACTCCACCATGTAAAACCGCATGGCGCTTTGTATAATGATTTGGCAAAAAAAGAAGTACTTGCAAATCACTTCGTTCGGCTTGTAAAAACAATTGATCCGAGGATGAAAATATTTGCCTTAGCACATTCCGTGTTGATCGAAGCTTGTAAAAAACATGGGATGCAGTTTGTCAATGAAGGCTTCGCTGATCGAAAATATGAACAAGTGAATGAATTAAGGAGTCGCCAAGTAGATGGCGCAGTTATCCACGAAAAAGAAGAAGTCCTTGATCAAATAAATTCTTTTTTAACGGGGAAGGTCTCACTCCATAATTTAGAAATTCATGACATCAATGTAGAATCTATTTGTCTGCATAGTGATACACAAGGAGCAGTAGAATTGAGCCAGACTATTTATCAATTTTTAAAAGAACAAGATGTCGAGATCGCTGCAATTGTTTGATTCCACAATAGAAATTGATAATTACAATAACGACTTTCTGATTTTAAAATCAGCGGATCGTTCCGTCATTAGAAAAATTGGGAAGGCGATTTTTTATAAAAAATTTCCTTTCGTAGAAGAAGTGATCGTCACGGAAGTTGAAATCTGTTTAAAACTCAATCAATATTTTGATACATCAAAAATTGAAGAAATTGCTAAGATTGAATCAGGTGAAAATGCAAAAGTAAAAACCTACATACTTCCAGTTTTTTTTGGCGATCAAGAAGATTGGGCTGCTGTAGAATCTTTCATCGGGTTAGAAAAAGGAGAAATAATTGCCTCGTTAATGAGCATGGATTTTTCAATTTCTATGTTTGGTTTCCTTCCTGGATTCCTTTATCTCGATGGCTTGGAAAAGCCATTTCATGTTCCTAGGAAAGCAGTTCCTTCCAAATATGTCAAAGCGAATTCTGTAGCTATCGGAGGGCAATACCTAGGCGTATATGCATTGGATAGCCCTGGAGGATGGCATGTGATTGGACATACACCCGTTTCTGTTTTGCAAACGCCAGCGCTCCCACCCGTTTTACTAAACTTAGATGACCGCATTATTATTCAATCCATTGAAGAAGAAGAATACGAGGTTTTATTACAAAAAAATCAAATTGGTTTAAAAGAATACAATGCCTAAATTAGAAATCATAAAGCCGGGATTAATGACGAGTATTCAGGACTTGGGTCGAAATGACTTGGCTTATTTTGCCATCCCAAAATCCGGAGTCATGGATGTGAATGCAGCGAAGATTGCCTTGTTGCTTTTAAATTTGGATGCAGATAGTCCATTGATCGAATGTACTTCGATTGGACCTCATATATTATTTCATGACGATGGAGAGATTGCGATTACTGGAGCAGATTTTAATTGGACACTCAATGATAAAGTGGTTAGGCCTAATGTCGTTTTTGAAATAAAAAAAGGAGACTTACTTAAAAGTCAGGTCGCCAAAGATGGTTTGCGAGGATACATTGCGGTGAAAGGAAAACTTAACCTAGAAAAAGTATACGATTCTTTTTCCACCTATACCAATGCAAAAATTGGAGGCCACGAAGGGCGCTTACTAAAAAAAGGAGATGTTTTAGAATGGGAAAATGAGGAGGTCGAGAAAGTTAATTATAAAACTATTCTCATTAAACCAGGACCAGAGTTTTTGTCTTTAAGCGAAAATGCCAAACAGGATTTTCTTTCCAATATTTATAAAATAGGAAGAGATAGTAATCGAATGGGGATTCGTCTGGAAGGTGCTCCACTAAAAGAAACTATAGCTCGATTAAAAAACAGTGTGCCGGTATTGCCTGGGTTTATTCAGTTGCCGCCAAGTGGCTTACCGATTATTGTACTTCAAGATGGACAGACGACAGGAGGGTATCCTCGAATCGCCTATGTCTCACAAGTGTATCTGTCGAAATTGAATCAGATACCTTTAGGTGGAAACATGAAATTTGTAATGAAAGAATCTATTTAATTTTCTAATTACTCCTCCCAATAAATATTATCCAGATAAACATCGAGTACTGGATATTCGTTCATATCATTTACGGGATTCCATAATGAAAAAGGAACTTTAAGATCACTAAAATCGAGGTCTGTAAAATCAGATAAAGGGATCGTATATTCAACATACCCATTGCTGATTCCGATAGGGGTATAGTTAATTAGAAAAACGGCAGCAGCATTACTAAAGGCTTCCAATTTTATTTCTGCATCAGATAAGTCGCTTGGTTGACGAATAGAGAAAACTAAATTACCAGATGTAAAAGCACTCATATCCAGTGGCGTAGACATTTCGAGCCATCCACCTCCCCAGGTGCCTCCGGGATAGCTAAACAACAAAGCACTGTCTCCTTCAATCGCTTCATCTGTAGAAGAAATAACTGGTTCTCCTCCTGCTCCATAAGTATTCAATTCAATATTAGGAAATTGATTTAATGAGGTGTTAAGTGCTAATTGTGCTTGACTTGGAGGAATGATCACTCCAATGGTTTCTTCATCGATATTCAATGCTGGAGTTGCTGGGGGATTTAATCCATCTATGCTATAAGCTCGGATATAATCAACATACATTTTTTGAGGAAAACTAGTCGTAGCATCAGGATCACCAGGCCAGTTGCCACCTACGGCAACATTGAGTATCAGGTAAAATGAACGAAGAAATTCTTTCATGTCATCTTCTATCGTCACTGTATGATAAGGGACTTCATCTAGACTAAATATTAAAGAACTAGGCGTCCAGTCTAATCTGAAATCATGATAAGCATCATCAAAGTTTCCTGTAGCCAACATATTTGGTTCGCCATTAGAACTCAACATTTTATTTGCATCCGTATAATGGGCTGTTCCATGAATTACATTTGGTTCTTGACCAACGAGTTCCATAATATCAATTTCTCCGCAACCAGGCCAATCTACTTCACTTTTATTATCTCCAAGCATCCAGAATGCAGGCCACATTCCTCGATCAGTAGGTAGTTTAATACGAGCCTCAATTCTTCCGAATCTAAAACTTTGTAGTTCTTGTGTCGTTAGTTTCGCGGAAGTATAGTTTCCAGGAGATTCTTCCTGAGCAACAATAACTAAAGCAGAAACACCATCTGCATCTTCTTCGATGAAGGAGTTGTCCGCAGCGTTTGTATAAATTTGTTTTTCATCATTCCCCCATCCTGAAGGAAGTCCGTATGCGGTGCCGTCTCCTGTTTCGTAAGTCCAATTGAGATTGCTGATTGCAAGACCATTAAATTCGTCATTCCAAATCAAAGTATACCCATCGTATTGAGTGACTGAAGTAGAAGGAGGAAGGGTTTCATCATCTGATTTACAAGCAAAAATTGAGAGTAGGATTGTTAAGGAAAAGAGGATTTTATTTTTCATCACACCGATTTTTCTTGATAAGAATAGGTTTGGTGAACGGGGTAATTTAAAAACTAAAGTAATCCCTGTTCGTGCAAAGATTGTTATAATTCTTTAATTAGACCAATAGGAAGAATTATTATTTTGAATAATCCCTTTTTAATAAAAGAGGATTTACTTAGTACAAACGGTTTTTAAATTAAACCTATTTCATAATCGGAGTCACCTCAATTTTCCGGAATTCAATAGGACCATGATCTCCCTGAATCAAAAATGAACCCGGCTCTCCTTCCTTACTATCAATTGCTCCACCGGTAATTCCAGGGATGACCTGGTCATTGATTATCGTAATACCATTTGCAATGATGGTCACTCGGTTTCCGATTAATGTAATTTCATAAGACTGCCACTCCCCTGCATCTTTTGCAGCCATCTCATTTGGTTCAAGAAACCCATAAAGGCCACCAAATAAAATATCTGAAGGATCCATTCCTTTGTTATCTGCAATCTGTACTTCGTAACGACCTCGAAGATAAAGTCCACTGTTGCTGCCTTTAGGGTATTTGAATTCAGCGTATAGTTTGAAGTTCATAAATTTTTCATTGCTGATAAGATTGGCGCCAGCTTTATCGCTTTTTAAAATACCAGATTCCACGGCCCATTGATTGTCTCCATCGGCATGCCATTCATTCATATCTTTTCCATTAAACAAGGAAATAGTCTTTCCGAAAACTGGCTTTTTGATATGAAGAAGTTTTGGTGCGGGTACCGCAGTCCAGGTATATATTTTGCCATCCGAATAACGCATCGTTCCTTCTAAACCATCCTCTTTTTTCCACCCTTCGAATTCGAGATCACTTTCACCTTCTTCCCATTGTATAGGAATTGCAAAACGAAATTTATCGTTCTCTATTCTTACTTCAGCAATTGGACGAGCACTTCCGAAGGCATATACGAAACGACCAACGAGTGTATTATAGCCAGACTTTCTAATCTCCAACCAAGACGGAAGTTCTTTTCCATCTTTAGAAACCACAAGATCCCAGCGGCCTTCCAATCCAGTCATTTTTTGAGAAAAAACCGTAGTGGAGATTAAAAGAATGAGTAGGCTAAAAACACCTTGAAGTACTTTTGATTTGATCTTGTTTTGAAACATAAAGCGATATTGTTTTTATTTAAAACAGGTTAATTTAAATTCTAAACCTAAAGTAACTGTTTTTGAATAAAAAATCAGAATCTTTGAATTTATTGATTGAAAGGGGAGGTTCTGCAAAGTCAATCAGCAAATAATCATTTGTCTAAAGGGGGGGATTACAATCATATTTCCAGGTTTTTTTTTAGAATTGTAGAAAGAGAATATTGAGACGATTTGGAATGATTAAATCCAGGATACTTGGAAGATTCTTTTAGGGCATTTTTTAAATCAAAAGTATTTTGGCTTTGATGATAGAATAATTGCTGATCCATCAATCGCTCTGCTAAATACTCCTGTTCGGTCTGTCCAGGTGTAGGAATCAAAATCGCTTTTTTACCTAAAGCCACCAAATCCATAATCGTACTGTAACCAGATCTAGCAATAATTATTTCGCTTTTTAAAATGGCCTCGTTTAAATCTTCAGAAGTGAGATAAGAAACGGTTTTTAGTTGATCGGATATCTCAAAACTTTCCAGCTTTTCTGTTTTTCCTTGAACAATTAGACTCTTAAAGTCTAAGGCTTTTAATTGCTCAATAAGTTTTGTTTCGAGGATACTTCTTTGTGGTTCGGGACCGCTAAGTACTGCAATGAGATCGTATTCTTTTTTTAATTCTTTTCTATTAAAACGGGAGAGTGGGCCGATGAATTGATGGTCTTTATTGTTGTTAGAAAGTTTTCCCGCTAGACTGTTCTCTCCTTCAAAATCAGGAATCCAACATTCGTCAAATAGATTAATCAAATGATGATTGATCTTATTTGTAATGATTTCTAAACTCCGGTTTGGAATAGCGATATTTACTTGGTGGGTGATAAAGATGTTTTTGCATTGTTTGTTTCGGCAGCCATAGCGATTGTCAGAAATAATCACATCGATCTTTTCCTTTTCCACAATCTTCTTTACCGCTTTTCTTTCTTTTAAAATGGCTCGCGAAATCTTTGGGAGTTGCTTGGCAATATTCCAAATCATACCACTCCCCTCGTATCGGATTTCATATCCTGGAAGTTCGAAAATCTTCAGGTTTGGATATTCTTTTTTTAAAAGAGAAAGCGCTCTTCCATCAGAAGCAAGAATCACTTCCTGCCCAGCTGATAACAATGCATCAATGATTGGAATACAACGAGTGGCATGTCCAAGTCCCCAGTTTAAAGGGGTGATTAATATGCGTTGTGTTTTGCTCAAGTATTTATTTTATCTTTGAAAACAATATACATAATGAAACCATGAAGCTTCAACGTAAAACACTTTTCTTTTTGATAATGATTTTATTGACCGTAAGTATGATTGCTTGTCGAGCTGGCGATTGTGGGTGTCCGCCTTAATCAGAGGTGAAGATGAAAAGAGGTTTAAAATTAATCAGGTGGTCAAGAAACATATGCTCTTGACCACCTGGTTAATTTTAGAAAGTATACTCACCTCTCACTCCTGACTAGAGTCTGATCTCATCATCATTTCCATCATAAAATTGATACTGCATCAGCTGATAATCAGCATCAGATGTCGCTTTTATCCATTTAAAATATTTCCTTGCCCATCGCATTTGTATGCTTGGGATGCCTTTTTTCAAGAAAGCGTGAATAAATGGGTGAACACGTAATTTGATCGTAGAATTTGGACGTGACTGTAAGATGAAATCCAAATCTCTTTGAATATCGTCTATCAATAAAATAGAAGGATTGATTTTTCCAGTACCATTACAAGAAGGGCACAATTCTGCTGTATTGATTTTTACTTCCGGACGAACACGCTGACGGGTGATCTGCATCAAACCAAATTTACTCAATGGTAAAATGGTATGCTGAGCACGATCTTTCCGCATAAAATCCCGCATTTTTTGAACGAGCAATTTTTTATGTTCCGGAACACGCATGTCTATAAAGTCGATGATAATAATACCACCGATATCTCTTAATCTTAATTGTCTTGCGATCTCTTCCGCAGATTCCATATTGACTCCAAGCACTGCTTCTGCTTGATCTCCGTTGGTTACTTTATGGCCACTATTTACATCGATCACATGCATCGCTTCCGTATGCTCAATAACCAAGTATGCACCACTAGCCATGGTCGCTGTTTTTCCGAACGAGGATTTGATTTGACGAGTCACACCAAAAGCTTCAAAGATTGGTTTTCCAGGGCGGTGATGTTTTACAATCTTCACCTGTTCTGGAGAGATAGAGCCCATAAATGTTTGAACATTATGAAAAAGCTCTTTATCGTTGACAATGATTTTATTGAAAGAATCATTTAGGATGTCTCGAAGAATACTAGAAGCTTTATCCAATTCGCTTAAGAGCTTCATTGGAGGTTGAGCTTTGATGAGTTGGTTGTGGACTTGTTCCCACTTAGTCATCATAAAGCCTAGTTCTTCGTGTAGATCGGCTACTTTTTTTCCTTCCGCTGCTGTTCTTACGATTAGACCGAAATTTTTAGGACGGATACTCTCTACCAAGACCTTCAGTCGTTTTCGCTCTTCCGGATTAGCGATCTTTTTAGATACTGCTACAACGTTAGAAAAAGGGGTAAGTACTAAGAATCTTCCAGGAATAGTGATCTCACAACTTAATCTTGGGCCCTTAGTCGATATTGGTTCTTTGAGTACCTGAACTAATATCGGCTGTTTTTTATTCATTACCTGATCGATCTTGCCAGTTTTGATGATTTCTGGCTGCATTTCGAAATTGTCGAGGTATTGAGTTGGTGTTTGGCCGTCGATCGTATCTTGGGTAAACTTAAGTAAAGACTTAAGTTTTGGGCCTAGATCCGTATAATGAAGAAAGGCGTCTTTCTTATGTCCAATATCCACAAAAGCTGCGTTGAGCCCTGGCATCAACTTACGAATTCTACCTAAAAAGATATCTCCGACAGTGAAGTTGTTATTGGTCTTTTGATAGTGCAGCTCTACGAGTTTTGATTTCTCGAGAAGCGCAATCTCGACTTCCGTAGGAGTCGAGTTTATTATGAGTTCTTTTTCCACGTTCACTTTTCCATTTAGATGAATGCAATAGGTGACCTACAGATTTTGCAGCAAATCAGTCTTACAATCACTTTTCACGAATGGAAAAAATTGGAAAAGAGGAGTATTAGTCCTTTTCGGCTATTTGAAATAAATAGCCTTGCCCAATTGTTTAGGAATGTTTTCAGGGAACAAGACATGACTCTAGTATCTGAAAACACTACTTGTTGTTCAACATAAGAAGAGAGGGGATTTACCCAATCCTACTTACATAAAAGCCTGACGTTATGTATTAAAACATATCGTCAGGCGTTTCCGCACAGGAAAACCAGATTTTTTCCAACAACTTGCTGCTAGATTAATCCTACGCTAAAAAGCGTAGAACCTAATTATCTGTTCTTCTTTTTGTGTCGGTTCTTACGAAGTCTCTTCTTGCGTTTGTGAGTTGAAATTTTGTGACGCTTACGCTTTTTTCCACAAGGCATAATAAATGTCTTTTAATTTTAAAAAATTAGATTTCTTGAATTAACCCCGAATACCGGAATTAATTAATACATTTTGCAGCAAACTGAGCTGCCTTTTCTTTATTTCCTAGTCCGTCATAAGCCTGCACCATCAAGCAATTTGCTTTTTTGTTGTCAGGTTCTACACGGATAGCTGTATTTAATCTTTCGACCGCTTTATCAAATTGATTCGTTTGAATCGCTAAGCGGGCTAAAGTAGTAAGTACCAAAACGTTTTCTGGTGCTTCTTTGTTATAATCTCTCAACATCAGGATTCCTTTCATTGGGTTTCCTTCTGAAGTGTTTTCTATAGCACAAAGAGCTAAATTGACTTTATGCGAGTAATTTTCAGGATTAATTGAGATAGCGTTTTCAAAAGCAATTTTTGCATTATCAAAACAGAACTCTTTAATCTTCATTTCCTCTGTCTTTCTCGCACCTATCATATATGTTGTCCCGGTTATTGCCCAGGAATCTTCCGTATTCAATATATTGGCAACCTCTTGAGCGTAATATCCTGAAATATCTGCTCTTTTGGCATCATACCATATACCTGCTAGCTTTTTTAGCGATTCTACCTTCGTAGAGTCATTTTGACTAGCTCGTAAATCTTTTTCAATCCCAGAAACAATTGCTGAAGTATCTACTGGAAGGCTTGATTTAGCAGCGGGTAATATAGATTCGATGGAAGTACTAGTTGCTTTTAATGCTCTAGTCTTTTCTACTATATCCTGAGTCTCAGGTTTCGTATCTCCTCCAAAATATAATCCTGCAAACAATAAACATGAAATAGCAACAATAATAGTTTGCAGTTTAGTCATATTGAATCTTTATAATACCTAATCGTTTTTCTCTTCATCAGGAAGAGACGTAACGTTATCTTTTACTTGTTCTACAAAAATCTTTGCAGGTTTGAAAGAAGGAATGTAATGCTCTGGAATCTCAATAGCAACATTTTTCTTTATATGTCTACCTACTTTTTTTGCACGTTTCTTTATTACGAAGCTTCCAAAACCTCTAACGTATACATTCTCGCCATCAGACAAAGTACTCTTTACCTCTTTGAAAAACGTTTCAAGAGTAACTAACACATCGACCTTAGGAACCCCGGTCTTTTCTGAAATTGCTGTAACTAAGTCAGCTTTTCTCATCGTTATTGTTTGGTTTATAATTAGTTATGAATTATGTTAAGGGAGCTTAAAAGCGAGGCAAATTTCGGTATTTTATTCCTTAATTGAAAATTTAACACCGTTTTATTTTCAGTTTTTTTCATTTCATATTCAACTTAATACATCTTTAAAATATTATTATTTAAAATATCTGCTATTTGTAAACCTTTATTAAGGTAGGGCTTGAGCTTGTTTGTCGTGTTCTGGTATTATTTAAAAGCGGTATTGTTGTCTTAAAACTGCTGTTTACAGCATTATCAATAGTATAAACTAGCTTAGCATACTATCGAAAAGAAGAACATTTTTTTAAGTTTAAAGTGGATAAAGAAGATATAAATGAATTTGGGTACGGTAGTAAGTATCGTTCGATTGTAGAGAGGGTGGGTTCAAAATTGGGGGGACTTACAAAGATACAAATGAATTAATCTAATTGGTTTTAAGCTAAGCGCTTTTAATTAAGGTAGCTTTGGTTATCTTTGTGAGATTGAGGAATTACTTTTTTTAATAATATATAGATATTCCTTGATTTGAGTTAATATACAGGCAAGAAATAGCTTTGTTAAGCTTCTTTTTCTTATAAATTATTCAACACACGATCATATGTTATTATCAATGACAGGCTATGGCAGAGCCTCTTCGGTATATGCCGGGAAAACGATCATTATTGAGGTTCGTTCTCTCAATAGCAAGTTTACAGATATTCGGTTTAAGGTTCCTCAAAGCTTTAGAGATAAAGAACATGAGATGAGGAAAATTATCACTGAAAAAGTAGAACGAGGAAAAATTGATGTGTCTATAGATGTTAAATCTATGAACGGAGAAGGTGATTATGCTTTGAATCAATCTTTGTTTACAAAATATTATAATGAACTCACGGAGCTTTCCAAAAGCTTGAATATGCCTCAGACTGATGTAATGCAGTCGATCTTGAGAATTCCTAATGTAATCTCCTCAGGAGATGGTGATGTAGATGAAGAGGAATGGCAAGCAATTTTGGATACACTTAATGAAGCTTTAACGAATTTTAGATCTTTTAGACTTGCAGAAGGAAATGCAATGGAAGAGGATTGTAAAAAAAGAACTAAAATTATCTCGGATCTTTTAAATGAAGTAGAGCCTTTCGAAATAGAAAGAAAAGAAAGACTTCGAAATAAGATCAACAAACATATGGAAGAATATGTTGGTAAAGATAATATTGACGCGAATCGTTTTGAACAAGAGATATTATACTACCTCGAAAAGATTGATATCACTGAAGAAAAAGTCAGACTTGCTCAACATTGTAAATTTTTCAATGAGCAGCTTGATAAAAAAGAATCGCTTAAAGGGCGAAAACTTAATTTCATTAGCCAGGAGATGGGACGTGAAATTAATACACTCGGTTCTAAAGCCAATTCTTCTGATATCCAACGTATTGTTGTCGAAATGAAAGATGAATTAGAAAAAATAAAAGAGCAAGTAGCAAATACGGTTTGATTTAAGATGAGTAAACTTTTGATTTTTACAGCTCCCTCTGGAGCAGGGAAGACGACGATCACCCGACACCTCTTGGAAAAATTTGATTTCCTGGCATTCTCTGTCTCTGCGACGACCCGAGATCCGAGACCGCATGAAGAAGACGGTGTTCATTATTACTTTCTGAGCAAGAAAGAATTCAAAAAGAAAATTAAGAAAGATGCGTTTGTAGAATATGAAGAAGTCTACGAAGATCAGTTTTATGGGACTTTGAAAAAAGAGGTGAAGCGATTGTGGAAAGAAGAAAAACATATTCTTTTTGATATTGATGTTCAAGGAGCAAAGAAGATTAAAAAAGTATATGGTGATGAGGCTTTAGCTGTTTTTATTAACCCACCTTCAGAGGAAGTGTTGATCGAACGATTGAAAAATCGAAAGACGGAAGATGAAAAAAGTTTGAAAAAGCGGATAAAAAAAGCAAGAAAAGAATTGAAGTATGCGAACAAATTTGATACAATTTTGGTTAATGATGTATTAGATGTCGCATTGAAAGAAGCGGAAGAGATGGTTTTAGCGTTTATAAATAAAGAGCCTGTCGAAAAATAGGTGTATACAGATGGAAAAGCTTACGACTAACGGTATTAAAATTAGTGTAGAAACTTTCTACCAAGAGAATTACTCTCGTCCGCTGGAGAACAAGTATATCTTTGCCTACAAAGTACATATTGAAAATAAGAGTAGTAAAGTGGTACAGCTTTTAAGACGTCACTGGTATATAAAGGACTCAAGTGGAGCTGTTAGGGAAGTGGAAGGTGAAGGGGTGATCGGTAAGCAGCCAACTTTAAGTCCAGGAGAATCGCATTCCTATGTTTCGTGGTCACCGCTTATTTCTGATCTAGGAAAAATGTACGGTACTTTTCTGATGCTTAATAAAGATAATGATACACAATTTCGAGTGTCTATTCCCGAGTTTAAATTGATTGCTCCTTTTAAAAATAACTAAGAAATTTTTTGAAAGAAGTTAAAGAGCGTTATAAAATTAAAGCGGGTTAAGAACAATGATTCTTAGCCCGCTTTAATTTTTCAATATGCTCTTAACTACTTTTTATTACTCATATCGTAAGGATTCAATCGGATCCAATCTTGAAGCTTTCAGTGCTGGGTATAATCCCGAAATTAAACCAACAACCATACATACAGAAATACCAAGTGTTATCCAGGCCCAAGGAATAAAGAAACTTCCGCCCATCAGACTGGCGACCAATAATCCAATCAAAATGCCAAAGATAATTCCAATGATTCCTCCGATTTGACAAATCACAACCGCTTCCGTTAAAAACTGAATCAAGACATTATTGCTCGTTGCACCAATAGCTTTTCTAATTCCAATTTCTTTGGTTCGCTCAGTTACGGAAACCAGCATAATGTTCATCAACCCGATCGCTGCTCCCAACAAAGTAATCAATCCAATGGCAATAGCTGCTGCTCGGAACTTTACGGTATTTTCTTTTAAAATAGAAATGAAGCTATCGCTTTTAAAAATTTCAAAATCATTTTCCTGTGAAGCTTTTAATTTTCGAACTCTTCGGAAAGTCCCGATAGCTACAGCTTCTGAAGCTTCCATATCTTCGGGTTTAAATGCTGCGACAGAAATATTATAATTTCGTTTTCGGGTTCCATAATATCGTTTGACATTTGAAAGAGGTGCAAGGATGATTCGATCTTCGTTGCTATTTAGTGTTGAGCCTTTAGATTTTAAAACACCAATGATTTTGTATTTTATATTTCCGACAGAGATCGTTTTGTTGAGTGATTTTTCAGGTTTTTTATCAAAAAGCGTATTGACGATTTCCATTCCTATAATTACTTTATGATTACCAGATTCTACTTCTGTGGCAGATAGATTTCGACCGTATTCAATTTCAAAACCTTTGACCGACATATAGTTTTCGTCTATTCCTCTAAGACGAACATTCGGATTGGTTTTTTCATCATCATATTTTACTGTAGCCAAGGAAGTTCCAAAAACATTGACGGAAACTCTTGCTGGGAAATCGTATTTGTCTTTAAATTCCATCGCTTGCTTATACGTAATTATATTACCTCTTTTTGAACGTTTCCCATTTCTATTTCCACTAGCACCTTCATCACTAGGACTGATTTCAAAAGAGTTGGCCCCCATCCGAATAAAATTATCCTGGAGAGAAAATATAGCAGCATCAATTGCTGTTAGGATTCCAACCAATGCCATGATTCCAAAAGCAATAATCAAAATAGTCAGGATTGCTCTAAGTAGATTTGATCTAACCGAACGCAGAGCTATGTTTATGTTTTCCGTTACATTCATTTTAAAATCATATAGTTGTGTGGTTATATAGCCATATAACTATATGGCTATATAAATAAGAACACCTAAATGTAGTTTTTATATCATGAAAAGCATGGACTCTTCGATGAAAGAGATTTCATTATAGACAGAATTAGCTATTTGGATAGAAATTTTCGCGAATTAGTCCTTGTAATGCTTTTAAAATCTGTGGATTACCAGCTATTAATTGTCTCCCAAATAAATAATCATCTCCTCCTTTAAAATCACTAAGTTCACCTCCGGCTTCTTTGACGAGTAAAATTCCTCCAGCAACATCCCAAGCATTTAGACTGTATTCAAAATAAGCATCGAACCTTCCGCAAGCCACATAAGCGAGGTCTAATGCTGCGGAACCGAGTCTACGAAGGCCCCTGGTATTTCTCATTAGATTTTCTAAAACACCAAGGTAAGCTTGCATGTGTTCGTAGTCGTAATAAGGGAACCCAGTAGCAATTAGAGTGTCCCCTAATTGAGCTGTTTTGGTAACTTGAATTTTTTTATCATTTAAAAAAGCACCGCCACCTTTCCAGGCATAAAAACATTCTTTCCGGTTGACTTCGTAAACAATTCCAATAATAATTTCTTCCTTGTGTTGCAGTCCAACACTTACAGAAAAGAATGGAAGTTGATGTAGAAAGTTTGTTGTTCCGTCGAGAGGATCAATAATCCATTGATATTCTCCTGCTTCACTTTTCACGGTTTCTTCTTCAGTTAGAAAAGTGGCCTCGGGAAGTAATGCGTTTAAACCTTTGACCAATTGTTTTTCCGCTTCCTTGTCAACATAACTGACCAAACTGTTTAATGCTTTGGTTTCAATAGCACTGGCTTGTACTTTTCCTAGTTCGTGTTTTATGAAAATTCCAACTTCTCTAATGACTTCACAGCTTTCAATGCACAGGTTTTTTAAAGTATCTTGATTCATTGTTTTTTCTTGCAAAATAGGAATTTATTTAAAAACTATATTACGTCTTATGCGGTCATGAGGTTCATTTGAATCTTGTAGTGTTATACGGGATTGACCCGATGGTTTTTATAAACGGAACTATTTTAGGTTTAATTTGGTTTAGTTAATATGGATACTGTCAAGCGCCTCATGCGTTTTGGTCTTAACCTATCAATGACAATTTCACAAATCAACCCTAAGTGAATATCCAAAACACCTCTACGGTGGAATAAAACCAAGTATTATGAAAAATGAAAAAGAATTAAAAGTAAAAAGTAAGTTTCTCTCCCTTGTCCTTAGGCATCGTCCAAATCTCATTGGAATTATTTTAGATCAAAATGGCTGGGTTTCTACGGAAACGCTTCTTGAAAAACTAGATACCTTTGGGAAACCAATGAGCCTTGAAGAGTTGAATGAGGTCGTAGAAAATAATAATAAAAAACGATTTGCTTTGAGTGAAGATCGAGGAATGATTAGAGCGAATCAAGGACATTCCGTAGATGTCGATTTAGGATATAAACCTGCTACACCACCAGAATTTTTATTCCACGGAACAGCAAAACAATATCTCGACAATATTCTAAGAGAAGGAATTAGAAAACGCAAAAGACATCACGTTCATTTATCTGCAGAAGAAGGAACTGCAAAGTCAGTAGGAAGCAGACATGGCAGCCCTGTGATTTTAAAAATACCGGCAGCTTCAATGGCGCAAACCGGAATCGAATTTTATGTTTCTGACAATGGAGTTTGGCTCACTGACTTTGTAGATCCAATGTATGTCCATGTGAAATAGAAAAGAGTATAATGGCAAGTTTATAAATGTTTTTTAGAAACACAAAAGTGGAAACCAAATCAATGATTTCCACTTTTATTATTTGTCAGAACCCTGCTATTCTAAAGGAATCTATCCCTTCAAAAAAGCGCAGCGATTTTGAATTAATCACTATCAATCTTTGATTGATCTATCCCTTGTCACTTGATTTCGACGTAGTCGAAATTTACCCCATTTCCGCAACAACCTCTGTCACTTCAGGAACCATTCTCTTCAACATTCCTTCAATTCCAGCTTTCAATGTCACAGTCGAAGAAGGGCATCCACTACAACTTCCTTGAAGCTCTACCGTTACTTTTCCTTGTTCGAAATTTTTAAATTCAATATTTCCACCATCCATCTCAACTGCAGGCTTCACGTAAGTTTCAATCAACTCCTTGATCTTTTTCACAATCTCCGTTTCCTCACCCGTATACTCATAACTAGCCCCTCTTTCAGATTCTAGTTTTGCCATTGCATCAGCAAATCCATCTTTCAATATTTCCTTGCCGTCTTCGATGTAGTTTTTTATAAATTCTTTCAATGGAAGCATTACATCTTCCCAAGCGTAATTAAATTCTTTAGTGATTGTCACGAAGTTGTTACACACATAAACTCCTTTTACATAAGGCAATTCAAAAAGAGCAGCTCCAATTGGAGACCATTCTTTTGCTAGCTCTTCCTCTCGGAAATCAGCAGTGCCTTTATAGAGCATTCGGTTAGAAACAAACTTCAATGATTCTGGATTTGGTGTTTGTTCCGTATACAGCATCACCGGACTTTTTGTGGTGGTATTTTCCATTATATTATTTCTTTAAAATCTTATTTAGATTAATTCTACACAAAGATAACACATTTTACAATAGGAATGTTTGAAAAAATATCAAGGTTTTGTAAAAAGTAGCGAACAAGTCAAAGAAAACTCCCTTTAGCCCTCACTCCTCACCATGCCGCAGGCCGATCACATCTCACTCCTGTTTTATCCATACAGCTCATAATGAACCTGAGATTTATCATAGCCCAAGGTCACTAGTAAATTAGCTACCGCATCATCAATCATGTTGCTCCAGCCACAAATATAAAAATCAACATCATCCCGAATCTCTTTATGATCTTCCAAATAAATCGGATGTACATAACCTTTATGCCCATTCCAGTTCTCTTCTCTAGAAAGTGCAATCGAATATTTAAACCCTGGAATATCTTTTTCCCATTGTTCAAACTCTTTGCGATAAAGAATCCCCTCTTCGAGGCGAGTTCCAAAAATCAGATGAATGTTTTTAAAATCTTTTTTCTTATTAATCAAATCTCCGATCATACTTCGAAACGGCGCAACACCAGTACCGGTACAAATCAATACCAAATCTTTGTCAATCGTCTCTGGTAATACAAAACCACCATCGGGACCTTTAAATCGAATGGCCGTTCCGATTTTGGCTTCATCCAGCAAGTAGGTACTTCCAGCTCCTCCTTCCAGTTTTACAATGCAAAACTCAAGGACATTCGTTCCGTCTGGTGAATTAGCAATGGAATAACTTCTCCATCGTTTCAATCGCTTTTCATGAATCGGTAAATCCATAGTGACGAACTGTCCAGCTTTGAAATCTATACGGTCAACATCACTGACTTCCACCCAAATCCGTTTGGTCGTCGAAGACTCGGTTTCTATTTTTATTATTTTACTATCGTACCACTTCCACATATGTGTTGATTTTTTTGACGAAAAACCCTAGCGCTTGACCAACTGACTACTTGACTTCTTACTCACTTTGTTTTATCATCTCTGTATAACTCAAAAACGTCTCGTATCCTTTTTTGTTGAAATAATTTTTCGCTTTCTCTTGGTACTCTTTTTAGTTTAAACCGACAGAGGAAGTTGTAACTTGGAGGTACGAGATAATGCAAGTTTGTAACTTGCAGTGAGTAATTGTAAGTAAAATTAATTATTTCACCATTTGGTCATAACTCAGAATGACCTTGAATCCTTTTTGCCGAAAATATTTCTCCACTTTTTCTTTGCTTAATTCTGTTGCAGCTAAAACAAAATCACCGCCCCAAGCACCCAATGATTTTATGACGCCATCAAAATCTGAAAAGTATAAATCTTTGGCTCGTTGCATCTCGATAGTATCGCTTACGATTAACTCATGTTCTAAGATGACTTTTTGAAAATCTTTTAAAGATTTAGCATTTAAAAACTCTTGAGACAATGAACTGATCTCTTCTATTCTTTTGTTATTATTTTTTGCTTTTGCTCGGTAATGCTTAATACCTTCTCGGCTGTTTTGTTTTTTGGACAGGTAAACGAAGAAAATCTTTTCTTTAAAAGAAGGATTGAAATCTACTTTTTTAAAAGTGCTTTCTTCGTTTTTTATTTGGTATAAAATCGGATAATTTACTCCTGCACATGCAATGTCATAACCAGAGCCACCTAGTGTTTTGTTAGAAAGTTTAAAAGGGTCGACGTTCGCCCATTTTGCAATAGTGTAGATTAAAGTCGAACTACTTCCTAATCCCCAGAGTCTCGGAAATTCCAATTGAGTATCAACTGAAAGAGAGGTGTTTTCTTTTAAAAAATCAGGATTTAAAATCTGAGCTTGATGTAATATGTTTTGTAAAACTTCACTTGTTTTTTGATCACTATTTTTTAAAATTGAAAAATCATTTTTATCAAAAGAACCTTCAAACCAAGTTTGTCCATCTTTGGTTTTGCTTTTCCAAAAAAGAGAACTTGAAGAATCGTGTGGAATGATATTTAGTGTTTGTCCGAAGTGGCAAGGCAACCCAATAGCTTCTGCACCATCTAGTACAAAGTATTCTCCAGATAAGAGTAATTTGCCGTTTGCATGAAAAGAAAGTGTAGTCAAAATGGAAGATTAATTCTTTAATATGGAGCTACTGTCCGAAGTTTTTTTTACCCTTAAACTATCCAGAAATTCTCGAACCGCATTAAAAGAAACCGCTTTCTCCTCAAAGTGAGTGCAAGCTTTTTCTTTTTCTTGTTCTGTTGCTTCCATGTGGTTTAAGATATTGCCAAGGTGCATTTTCATGTGCCCTTGTTGAATACCAGTAGTGACCAAAGAACGTAAGGCTGCAAAATTTTGAGCCAATCCAGTCGTCGCAATAATCATCATCAGCTCTTCAGCACTTGGATTACCAAGCATCTCTAAAGATCGTTTAGCAATTGGATGTAATTTAGTCAGACCACCAACAGTCCCGATGGATAATGGAATGTCTAACCAAAATTTAAACACACCATCTTCTACTTTGCAATTACTCAATGAACGGTAATGTCCATCTTGTGATGCATAAGTATGTCCGCAAGCTTCGATGGCTCGGAAGTCATTTCCGGTGGCTAAAACAACAGCATCGATGCCATTGAAAATTCCTTTGTTATGAGTCGTCGCTCGGTATTGATCAATGTGGGCAATCCGAACAGCTGTACAAAACTTTTTTGCAAAAGTAACTGCATCAATGTCATTTGAAAAAACACCAAGATCTTTAACTGGGCATTCTACCCAAGCTCTTACCAAGCACTCCGGTGTGTAGTTTGAAAGGATAGACATAATGATAGTTACCTCTTTTTCTTCTGGTGTGAAGTTGTCTTGAATAGCTACAAAACTTCTAAGGCTTTCGGCGTATGATTCAAGGACGGAATTTATAAAATTCGCACCCATGGAATCACAGGTTTCAAAATTCACTTTGATCTGGTAGTAATGTTTTTCAACTCCAGTGTAATTGATCAGTTGTATATCTTGAACACCACCGCCACGAGCTACCATGTTTTTAGTAATCTCAGTAGCGTCAGCTGTCATTTTCTTTTTTAAATTTTCAAAAGCTTCTTCCAACTTGTTGGCATCTCCTTCCCAAGTAAAATGAACTTGTCCAACTTTTTTTGTTGAAATAACTTTTGCTCTAAATCCTCCTCGAGTCATCCAGAATTTCGCAGCACTTGAAGCTGCCGCAACTACGGAACTTTCTTCTATGACCATCGGAATGGCATAGGTGTTATCGTTGATAACAAAGTTTGGGGCAACACCGAAAGGCAGGTAGAAATTGCTAATTGTATTCTCACTAAAACCGTCTAATATTTTCTGTTCTTCTTCATTGGACAACCAATAACTTTTCATTTCTCTCATAACATTCTCAGGGTCCTTGAAAAAATTTTCAACTAACCATCTGAGCTTACCTCGCTTCGACAATTTAGAAAAACCAGAAATTGATTTAGACATCTTTATCTTTTTGTGAGTATTTATTTTACTTTTAAAAAGGCCTGAGCAAGCTCTAAACCTTTGACTTGAGTATCAATGTAAGTTACTAATTCTTCGTAAGAACCAGTAGCATGCTTTAAAAAACCGGAAGCTTGACCGTAAATACTTGGGAGTGCTAATTTATTAATTAAATAATAACCATCCAGGAAGTTCTTTACGCCACCGGATATTATGACTTGTTTGCACCGCATCCGGTCACCAAGTTCATCAATTAACTGATTTGTTATTCCGACCATCTCTTCAGCACTATGGCCAACCATTGCTAATTGCTCGTAGATTTTATGTTTCGTGGGCGTACTTCTTAGTAATTCAAGTTTAGCAAAATTAGTCCCACCATTAGCTGCAAAATCTACGGCAGCAAGTGGTAATTGGAACAAAGCTTTTAAACTTTCATAACCCATACCTTGACCAACTTCTTTTACAATAATCGGATAGGAAGCTTTTTCAAGAATCGTTTCAATAGTTTGTAAAGGTGGACGTTTGAAACGATCACCTTCAGGTTGTAACCATTCCTGAAAAGGGTTTACGTGGATGATCAAACCATCAGCTCGTAACTTGTCTATCATTTTATCAATCAAAAAAATATCCTGATCGTCTATTAGTTCTTCCAGTTGGGCAATCCCTAGATTTGCATAAAGCGGAAGATCGTCTCCAATCAATCCTCGTACATCAAAATCAGGAAACGTTTCATCACTCCTTAATAATGCACGACAGGATCCTAGTCCCATGCCCATTCCAAATGCTGCACATGCTTTCGCTAGATTATGGTTGATAGTCCGAGCCATTTCTGTCCCACCGGTCATACTAGACACCCAAATTGGATGTTTCATGGTTTTTCCGAGGAAGCTGATATCTGATGATGTATTAAAGTCAGGATGGGGAGAAAGCATCGGTTCGTAGTAGAATCGCTTGTCCAGTTTACCCTCTTCAATCTGAGATTGGAAGGCTAGTTCGATGTGGTCTCGTTTCCGAGAAGCCGCTGTAGGATCTTCTAAGTTTTTCAATTCCTTGATAGTCAATGACATAGATTAAAACGTTTGCAAAGTTATGTCTTTCATTGGACATAACCTATTTGAAACACAGGTAGTATTGAATGGTTTAAAAAAAATGATCTTGATTTAGAATTGCATGCCCTTGTTTGGAGTAGGCTAATCATACGCCTAGCATTATGGCCATCTGATTTTAGAAAAGGATAGTCGGATTACTTTTAAAAGTCCAGAGAAATGGTCAGCTATATATATAGGTAGTTAAGTACATTTTTGAGTTCTAAAACCTCAATTGGCTCCTGTTTTTAAAAGCTATGAAAAAAAATAAGCGATTTTTAAACTGATAATCAATGGTTTATGAAACTAGTTTTTCAAAATTTCATCAAAAAGCTTGTTTTTTGGAATACAATGGCATACCTTTGCAGTCGCAAAATTCAAGCGGTCTAAAATATAATTTTTAATAAATAAATAATAAAGTAGTGGATACACTAAGTTATAAAACAAAATCAGCGAGAAAAGAAGATGTAGAACACAAGTGGTTCATCGTTGACGCTGAAAATCAAGTAGTTGGACGTTTAGCTGCAAAGATTGCTACCATTCTTCGAGGGAAGCATAAGCCAAACTTCACTCCTCACGTAGATACTGGTGATAATGTCATCGTAATCAATGTGGAGAAAATTCGATTCACTGGTAACAAATGGGATCAAAAATATTACCTAAGATATTCTGGTTACCCAGGTGGTCAGAGAAAAACAATGGCTAAAGAACTTCGTGATAAGAAACCAGAAGCTGTTCTTGAAAAAGCAGTGAAAGGTATGCTTCCAAAAACTAAATTGGGAAGAGCGATGGCTAAAAAGCTATATGTATACACTGGTGGTGAGCACCCACATGCTGCTCAGAAACCAGCAGAATTATCATAATAATAACATAATATCAAATACGCCTTTATAATATGGAAATGATTAATGCAATAGGGAGAAGAAAAGCATCCGTAGCTCGCGTTTACTTGACCAAAGGTGATGGAAAAATCACTGTAAACGGTAAAGACTACAAAGCTTATTTCCCTCAAACACATATTCAAGCAAACATTACAGATCCTTTTACGACTGTAGAAGTAGAGAACATTTACGACCTTAAAGTGAATGTTAATGGTGGAGGTTTCAAAGGACAATCAGAAGCTGTCCGAATGGGTATCTCACGTGCTTTAGTAAAAATTAACGAGGACTTCCGTTCACCGTTGAAAGCTAAGAAATTTCTTAGACGTGATGCGAGAGTGGTTGAGCGTAAAAAATACGGTAAGCCAAAAGCAAGAAAGAGCTTCCAGTTCTCAAAGCGTTAATTTTTTCGCTTTTTTCAACAAAGCATGTGGCTTGATTCTACATGCCTATTATTATGAACTTAATAAATTAGTATATAAAAATGGCAAAACCTACCTATAAAGAATTGCTAGATGCAGGTGTTCATTTTGGTCACCTGAAGAAAAAATGGAATCCAAAGATGTCTCCTTATATTTTTATGGAACGTCGTGGTATCCACATCATCGATCTTAATCGTACTTCTGATTGTATGGATAAAGCATCTGATGTTTTGAAACAGATTGCAAAATCTGGACGTAAGATATTATTTGTAGCTACAAAGAAGCAAGCGAGAGAGATCGTGAAAGAAGCTGCATTAAGTGTTGGAATGCCTTTCGTAACTGAAAGGTGGTTAGGAGGTATGATGACTAACTTCGCAACAATTCGTAAGTCTGTTAAAAAGATGAACACGATTGATCGAATGTTGGCTGATGGTAGCTTAACTTCTGTTACTAAGAAAGAGCGTTTGACTTTGACTCGTGAGCGTAACAAGATGGAGAAAGTGATTGGTGGTATCGCGAATCTTAATCGTCTTCCTGCTGCTGTATTCATCGTGGATATTCACCATGAACACATCGCATTAGCTGAGGCTAAAAAATTAGGAATGAGAACGATTGCTATGGTGGATACGAATTCAGATCCAACAACAGTTGATTTTCCAATTCCTGCGAATGATGATGCTTCAAAATCCATTACTATGATTACTAACTACGCAGTAGAAGCAATCAAGCAAGGATTAGCAGAAAGGAAAACCAACAAAGCAGAAAAAGAAGCTGCTGCTTCTAAGTAATGTTGGAAAATAAGTTTTCTGTTTTTCATTCTTTAAATTTAGTGAAGCGATAAAGAGGAGCATAATTTTTTGAAAATGGAAAGCCTAAAGAAAACTTCATTTTTTAAACAGCACTAATAAAGAGTTTAGAATAACATTCTTATAATCTAATAAAAAAAAATATTTAGACTATGGTTAAGATTTCAGCCGCTGATGTAAAAAACCTCCGCGATCAAACTGGAGCGGGTATGATGGATTGCAAAAAAGCACTTACTGAAGCAGAAGGTGATATGGATAAAGCAATCGATTATCTTCGTAAGAAAGGCCAAAAGCTTTCTGCTAAACGTGCAGATCGTGAAGCTAAAGAAGGTGTAGTAATTGCTGTAAATTCTGGAAACAGAAATAAAGGTGTTGTACTTCGTTTAAGCTGTGAAACTGATTTCGTAGCAAAAAATGAAGACTTCGTAAACTTCGCTAAGAAAATTGCTGATATTGCTCTACAGAATATGCCAGACTCAACTGAAGATCTTTTAGCTCTTCCTTTTGATGGTGAAACGAATGTAGGAGATAAAGTAACTGAGCAAGTTGGTGTTATCGGTGAAAAGTTAGAAGTTCATGGATACCAAAAATTAGAAACTGCTGCTGGTGAAGGACAAGTACTTCCTTATATCCACATGGGATACCGTGCTGGTGTTATCGTTGCACTTAATCTTGAAGGTCCTCAATTTGAGGAGCCAGGTAAAAACGTTGCGATGCAAGTTGCAGCAATGCGCCCTGTAGCTGTCAATAAAGAAAGTGTTGATCAAACAGTGATTGATAAAGAAATCGAAATCGGAAAAGAGGTTGCTCGTCAAGAAGGCAAACCTGAAGAGATGCTTGAAAGAATTTCAACTGGTAAATTAAACAAGTTCTTTAAAGAGCGAGTTTTATTGAATCAATTGTATGTGAAAGGAAATAAAGAAACCGTTGCAGACTATCTAAAAACTTTAGATGCTAATCTAACGGTCACCGACTTCAAACATGTTGAATTAGGATAATCAAAAAATATTATATTAAAGCGAATTACTTGTAATTCGCTTTTTTTTTGATCTAAAATAAAATAATCATCATATGGCAATTAAATATAAACGAGTATTATTAAAATTAAGTGGAGAGTCTTTAATGGGGACCCAGCAATTTGGGATCGATCCAGATATGTTGGTTCATTATGCACAACAGATAAAAGAGTTGATTGAAAATGGAGTTGAGGTTGCGGTTGTGATTGGCGGAGGTAATATTTTTAGAGGTTTGCAAGCTGCTGAATCAGGGATAGAAAGAGTGCAAGGAGATTATATGGGAATGATGGCAACGGTGATCAATGGAATGGCATTACAGAGTGCATTGGAAAGAGCAGGAGTTTATACTCGTTTGATTACTGCAATTAAAATGGAACAAATTGCGGAACCTTATATTCGTAGACGAGCGATTCGTCACCTTGAAAAAGGAAGAGTTGTTATCTTTTCAGCGGGTACTGGGAGTCCGTATTTTACAACAGATTCTGCAGCGGCTCTTCGAGCTAATGAAATTGCAGCAGATGTTATTCTAAAAGGAACTCGAGTAGATGGCATTTATACTGCTGATCCGGAAAAAGACCCTACGGCTAAGAAGTTTGATACGGTAACTTTTGCTCAGGTAATCGGAATGGGATTGAATGTTATGGACATGACTGCTTTTACGCTTTGTCAGGAAAATAATCTACCAATCATAGTTTTTGATATCAATAAAAAAGAGAACCTAATAGGCATCGTTCATGGTAAAGCGATAGGAACGTTGGTGGAAGGATAGCGAAACCAAAATCGCAATGTGAATCAAAATCAAATTAAAGACTCGAGGAATCTAGTTTGAATTTTTGATTTTGATTCACATTAAAAATCTTCTTTTTCTAAAATCTTCATTACCTCGGAGAAGTCTTCCGGGTTATTTACATTTTTTAATTTAATGGATTGTGAAGTTTCGATGAGCTCGATGTCTGAGTTGATCAAAACCTTGCGTGGGCAGGAATAACCTTGAGCTAGAAAACCTAATAATGCAGAGTAGCTTCTTGGTTCCCAGATGGTGAGCAATGGATCAGGAAAGTCTGTTGCTGGATTAAGGAATGCAGTTGCATTTTTTGAAAAATTCCTCTGGCTAATTAATTCTTTTAAAAAAGCAGCATCTACTAAAGGAAGGTCAACAGCCATGACGAGCCAGGCAGCATTAGGGTTTTCTCGAAATGCGGAAACTATCGCTCCAAAAGGCCCTAATCCAGTAAAGGAGTCTTTGATGATTTTGAAATCTGAGAATTGATCAACCTGATCTTCTCTGCATGAAATAAAAGTCTCCGTAGTATGTTTGCTCAATAAGCCATGGACATGTTTTACTTGCGGAACGCCATGATAATTTAAAGCAGCTTTATCTTTGCCCATTCTTTGACTCTTTCCGCCAGCGAGAACAAGACCATAGACTGGAGGAATATTTTCTACTAATTGTTGAGCGATCCAATTGCTAATTTCAGCAACTTGCGATATTTGAAATGAAGGAATGTCTTTCCAGTTTGCGAGATGCTCTTTTAAAAAATCATAAACCTCTGTCTCCCCTTCTGTAAATAGAATCATTTGCACATCGGTCAAACGATCAAGTTTTCTATTTAAAGAATCCTTCTTTTTTTGATCGATTACAACGATTTGTTTTTTCCCTTTGAAATGATTTCCATTTATTAAAACAGCATCTTGTTCTTTAAACCATTGACGATATTGAAATTGATTAAATTCATTTTTTGTATCGAATCGATGATAATCAATCATGTCCATGTATTCGAGATTGGCTCCACTGTTTAATGCGTTTTCAGTGCTGGTGTCCATTTCGTCATTTGCATTTTTATGATCAGCGTCGACATAGCCAAAGCCGTAATCATTGCTAAGGTTTTTAATGATGGCTCTGGAAAGTTTTTGAATGCTACCGCAATTGGTTCCGAGGATAGCCCATTCCTGACGGCTAAAATTACCGAAATTTGGACGAGTAAGGGCAGTATGTTTTTGATGCTTTTTCATGGTAGTATTGGACAAAATGCTTACAAAATTGATACAGCGTTCTTTGTAAGCAATAGATTTGGTAATAAAATTATTCCTCTAATTCAAAGTCTTTTTTACCGCCGGTCTTTTTGATTAAGCGAGTTTCTTTGATGATGATGTTATGCGAAAATGCTTTACACATATCATATATGGTCAAAGCTGCTACGCTCGCTCCAGTAAGGGCTTCCATCTCAACACCAGTCTTCGATGTGATGCTTGTTTCACATTCAACAACTACTTCCTTGTTTTGGTTTAACTGGATTCTGACTTGACAATTGTCTAGTCCGATAGGATGACAAAGCGGAATTAATTCGCTGGTCTTTTTAGCAGCCATGACACCTGCGATAATTGCGGTTTGAAATACTGGACCTTTCTTAGTTTTGATATCATCGTTAACCAATTGGTCAAGTATCTTGTCTTCGAGAATTACAATGCTTCTAGCAATTGCTACTCGCTTCGTAATGGCTTTTCCTCCTACATCAACCATGGATGGGTTTCCTTTTTCGTCGAGATGTGTAAATTGATTACTCATGCTAAAAATATTTTTTATCTTACAAAGGTAAAAAATTAGAAATCAGAATTGAGGAATTATTTTTATAACAGACAAAACGAAAAATTATGAGCCCTTTTGTTGCAGAACTTATTGGTATGATGCTACTTATTCTATTAGGGAATGGAGTGGTAGCGAATGTGTCACTTACAAAATCTAAAGGGAAAGGTGGTGGTTGGTTGTTGATAAGTCTAGCTTGGGGAATGGCGGTATTTGTAGGCGTGATGGTAGCTGGACCGGTTAGTGGAGCACACTTGAATCCAGCCGTGACAATAGGTTTGGCGATTGCGGGAAAATTTGCTTGGGCTTCCGTAGGGCCTTATATATTAGCTCAGATGCTAGGTGCTGCCTTGGGTGCATTTTTAGTATGGCTGACTTACAAGGATCATTATTTTGCGACAGAAGATCCTTCAGCAAAGATTGGTACCTTTTGTAATACACCTGCGATTGATAATACCATTTCGAATTTGATTACGGAAGCTGTTGGAACATTTGTATTAGTTTTTGGGGTATTGTTTTTGGTGGAGCCGCAGTTTAATTCGAATGTGATTGCGAACGATGTTGTTGGTTTAGGATCGATAGGTGCTTTGCCGGTAGCGTTTATCGTGATGGCGATTGGGATGTCACTTGGAGGTCCAACGGGATATGCGATTAATCCGGCAAGAGATTTGGCGCCTCGTATTATGCATTCGATTTTACCGATGGGGACAAAAGGAAGTAGCTATTGGTGGTATTCTTGGATTCCAGTTGTCGGGCCGATATTGGGAGCTGCGATAGCAGCGGGATTGTTTTTGGCTTTGTAGAAAAAGAGAACAACAAGATAGCTAAAAGAATGAAATTCATTAAAGGACTTTGTTTGATTATTGTCCTAGGTATAGGTGTTCAGATTTTTTCGTACCTCGTTTTTGGAAAAAGACAATTAGTGAATCATGTTGGAGATAATTATAAATCAATGATTCTTGATTACAAGGAAAATCAATTTGATGAGTTCTTTTTTATAAATAACCTTGACGTATCTAATGAGCAAGTAAAAAAGTATTTCAAATTATTTAAAAATAGAACAGTTGAAATTTGTCCGTCATTGGAAGCCTGTCCTAATGCTCGTCGTTCAGATTCTTTTTATAATTATTTTATTGAAGAAGAAGTTGAAATACCATTTTTGAGGAGTAAGATAATTGAATCGGAAATGGCGTTTCAATTTGCTGCAACTTGGAAGTCAAGATATGTTTGGGTGTTTTATAAATGGATTTTGATTGATAAAGAAATGACAGGAATTTCATAAAGAAAAAGAAATTAAAATGAAGGCGAATATTTATGTCTTTCTATTCGATGGATTTTCAGATTGGGAAATCGCTTATCTGACTCCAGAGATAAAGAAAAATGAAAAATTTAAATTGATCTATTTTTCAAAAAATGGAAATCCCGTTTTATCAATGGGAGGTTTACGAGTAACACCTGATATTTCATTGGAAGATGTTGTTATTGATGAAGTTGATATGCTTGTTCTTCCAGGAGGAGCAGCTTGGGAGAATGATGAAAATAATGAGATTGAACACTTAGTGAAACATCAATTTGCTTCCAGAAAAGGAATTGCAGCTATCTGTGCAGCAACGACTTATTTAGGGAAACATGGAGTCTTAGATAATTTGAAACATACGAGTAATGATCTGAATTATCTAAAAGAAATAGCTCCTCAATATTTAGGAGAAAAAAATTATATAAATACCCTTGCTGTTACTGACGAACATGTGATAACGGCAAATGGCATTGCTCCTATAGAATTTGCAAAAGAGATCTTTATAAAGTTGAAATTGTATGATCTAGATACCGCTGAAAAATGGTTTCAATTGTTTAAAAATGGAGTATGGACAGGATAAAGCAAATTATATGAATACCGTTCTAGCTTTGTCTAATCGAATAATCAATATTTTCCCTTTAAAGCTACAAAACAGTACATTTGCTGCCTAAACAAATCTATGACTTTAATCGAATTAATATCAAGTGTTTTTTTGTTGGCTTGTGTAATTCTCTCGGCAGTTCGGAATATATGGACTTGGCCTATTGGAATTATTGGAGTCAGCATCTTTTTTTATATCTGCTATGAATCAAAACTGTATGCTGATATGTGGTTGCAGGTTGTCTTTTTAGTACAGAGCATTTATGGCTGGTATTTTTGGATCTATGGGACGGATAAAAATGCGGTTCATTCGGTCAATGAAATGGGAGAAGTACTGGATACTCCTTTAAAAAAAGTAGAGGTTCCGATTCGAAAATTAGATTTAAAAGAATCAATCATCGCTTTGGTGAGTATTCTCATTTTGATTGTGATCGTTGGTTATCTTTCGGAAACTTATACCGATACAGATGTACCTTATTTGGATGCGACTGTAGCTTCGATGAGTCTCGTTGCAAATGTTTTATTAGCGAGAAAAATTATTGACAATTGGGTACTTTGGATTATAGCTGATGTGATGTATGTCGGTTTGTTTTATTACAAAGAATTGTATATAGTCTCAGGCTTGTATGTAATATTTTTAGTCATAGCAACAATGGGATTTTTAGAATGGAGAAAAGAATGGCGATTACAAGAGGTTTAGTTTTAGGAAAATTTATGCCGCCGCATGCCGGGCATTTGCATCTGATTCGAACCGCAGCCGAACAGGTGGATGAGTTGACAGTGATGATTTGTTCGATTCAGAAAGAACCGATCTCTGGGGCACTCCGATATTTTTGGCTTAAAGAAATTTTTCCAAAGCTTAGAGTGATCCATGTAACAGATGAAAATCCGCAAGAACCTTCGGAGCATAAATTCTTTTGGTCGATTTGGAAAAATACGATTGATCGAAATTGCCCAAATGGAATTGATAAAGTTTTTTCTTCGGAGCATTATGGGGATGAATTAGCAAACCATCTAAATGCGAAACATGTCCTAGTTGATTTAGATCGAAAAATATTTCCAATATCTGGAACTGCGGTTAGAAATGAACCATTTAAAAACTGGGATTTTATACCTCAAGAAGTTCGTCCTTATTTTATAAAGAGAGTAGTACTCACCGGCCCCGAATCAGTTGGGAAATCTGTTCTCGCAGAAAAGTTAGCCAAGTATTTTAAAACCAATTTTGTAGAAGAGTATGGTCGTGAATATTGTGAGAAGGTCAGCAATACAGAATTGACACCACTTGATTTTGCTCATATTGCTGCAGGACAATTAGTCAAAGAAGATGAAGCTGCCAGGCATTCTAATAAAATACTTTTTTGTGATACTGACTTAGTGGTTACTCAAATTTGGGCCGAAGTATTTATTGGCAATGCACCACAGTGGATTTACGAAATGAACCATCAACGGAAGTATGATCTCTTCTTATTATTAAAACCCGATATCCCTTGGGTCGATGATGGCACCCGCAATTACGAAGATATTCGGCAATGGCAGTTCGAGCGCCTACAACAGGAATTGGAGAGTAGAAACCTACCTTATCGTATTGTATCGGGAGATTTTGAAGGACGTTTTGAAGCTGCCGTAGAAGAAATTAACGCTTTGTTATTGAAATAAGTAATCTATAGGATTGTTTATATATTCACCTATGTGCAAAATTAATTATTGATAACAAACCTATCTGTTTAATGATTAACTTACGATTTGTGACATGCAAAAACTAAAATTGGCCTGATTTTGGAACAATCTTTATTATCCCCTCGAAACTATTATTGATCCCCTCGTTTTAGCCATCTGTCCTCAATGTCAGATAGCCTATTTGTAAAGATGGTGTGTGTAAAAAAAAAATACAATGAAAAAGTTAAGATTATTATTAATCGCCAGTTTGTTTACATCAGGAATTACATTTGGGCAATGTGATTTAGACTTTGGTAGTGGAGCTGTTCCCCAGCAGTTTACTTTCACAACCTTAGATGACCCTGATATTGTAAATGCAGCATTGTCTGGATTAAACGAAAGTAATACCCAGAGTTTTGATATTTGGGATGAAGCAACGAATGATTGTGGTACGACTGGTGGCCTTGATGATATTACTTTTGATTTTGAAATATTGAACACTTTTGATCATTATGATGAAAACATTATTATAGATTACCGGGCACAGGAAGCTCATGATATTACTCAGTCTTCCTCTGGGTTAAGAGGTTCGATTCCTTTAGGAACGACTAGTAAAACAGAAACTACTACCGGAGATGTAAGAGGATATAAAATCACAGTAACTTTTGCAGATCATGTCTTCATTGAAGCACAAGCTTTAACGGTTGACCTTACTAGCGTAAATACAGCAGGGAAAGCGCACGAATCATGTGCAATTATTTTTCTAGATGAGAATGGAGCTGCTTATGGGACCGCTACTTATGAAGGTTTTTATACGGGAACTTCTGGCGCATCAAGAGATGCAACGTGTGGTATTCCTACTATTAGAACTAATTCTTGGACAACAAGTGCGACTGGTGCATATACTGCCTCAAGTACGTCGACAAATAATATGCTTGATCCATGTAATCCTACTTCTGGTTCGAGTGGAACAGGAAATAATTATGACGTCAATGCAGAAACGGACGCAGGTTTAAACGCAACGGATAGAATCGGTGGCTTTGAATTTATAGTACACTTAGAGGATGTGGCAGCTTCTACTGCTGATGGCGCAGAGACTTTAACGAATACTTCATTTACAAGTACTTTGAATGGAGTCTCTATTGCATCACTTGTTTTGCCAGTAGATCTAATTGCATTCAATGCAAAAGAAAAAGATGATAACATTGCACTAAGCTGGTCAACGGCTTCGGAAGAAAATAATGATCATTTTGATGTAGAGTGGAGTGTCGATGGAGATCGTTTTGAAAAGATAGGAGAAGTGAAGGGAGCAGGAAATAGTTTTGAAATTCAGGATTATGACTTTGTTCATGACCAACCAATTAATGGTGAAAACTATTATCGATTGAAACAGGTGGACTGGAACGAAAGGTTTGAGTATTCAGAGGTCAAATCGGTAAATATTGAGATACAAGAAGGAATTCAGATTTATCCAAGTTTGGTGAATTCGGAATTGAACCTTATAAAACCAAAAGGGAAAAGCAACATTTTAATTTATGGAATCAATGGGTCACTAATACAACAAATAAACGGCCAGGAAGGCCAATTACTTCAAATCAACACAAACGATTTACCAAAAGGAAATTTTATTATTTCCGTCCAAACAAATGACCGATTCTACATAGAACGGTTCATCAAACTTTAAACAAGTTTTGAATTCGAATTTTAAAAAGCTGTGCTTGAAAAAGTGCAGCTTTTTTTATGGATGACTTTAGCCTGTAAAATAAAAAGGAGCCTCACTAAGTGAAGCTCTTTTTTGTAGATAGGGAAATGAAATGTTTTTACTTTTCTTAAATGCTGTCTACTTCCCAAGGTGGAGGACAATTATAAGCACCGCCTTTAATGTTCTTTTGGATTAGAGACTGGATCAATTGGTTTTTGTTGATACCTTTTTTGATAGCGTCGATGTTGTTGAATGTTGTCTTTTTCATGATTTAAATTTTAAAGTTTGTAATAAATAGATTTTAGAATAGAATGAATTACACTTGATCTACTTCCCAAGGTGGAGGACAATTATAAGCACCGCCTTTGATGTTTTTTTGGATTAGGGATTGGATGAGTTGGCTTTTGTTAACCCCTTTTTTAATAGCGTCGATGTTGTTAAATGTTGTCTTTTTCATAATTGAAGATTTTAATGTTTAGAAAATTTAAAGTGTTTAAAAGTTTATATTTTTTGTTGTTGTTACAATACAAAGATGGGGGTAAGAGAGGCCTTTTTCCCTTGACCAAAGTTTCAATTGCCTTTGAATTGGTAACTAGGCTTTGTAATAAGGCTTAAGTAGTTGTAATACAGGTGTTTAGGTTTTGTTTCTTGGTTGAGAAAAATGAAAAAATGTAACATGATTCAAGAAAATAGGACTCATGTTGCACCTTGATTTGATGAGGAAACAAGGGGGATAAGGTTATTTAAAATGGATAAAACGGAGACATAAGAAAAAGGTGAAAAATTGAAATAATTCTCTTTGGTAGTAGGTGAATAGCTGAAGGAAAATGATTTTTTGACCTGACTAAATATTTTAGTGGGAAAAAATATTGACCAATTTGGAGGTATTGAGAAATTTAATTCAAAAGATTATGGGAGGTCGTTTTCTAAAGGATTTATTATTTCCTTTCTTGCCTTGGAGTATGGCCGAAATGTTTTTTATAAGCATTGCTAAAGTAATTTGGATCAGAAAATCCAACAGTGGCGGAGATATCAGCGATATTTTGAGCGGTATTTTTTAATAACCTTTGAGCAGCTTCTAATCTTTTGATGCTTAAAAGTTGAATTGGGCTATGACCGGTGGTGTTTTTTATCTTTCTAAAGAGTTGCGCTCGACTTAGATCCAAGATAGAAGCCATTTTTTCTATGCTAAAGTGTTGATCCATAAGATTTGCTTCAATTACTTTTAAGGCTTTTTCTAAAAAAGGATCAATTTTCACAATTGTTTCCTCGTCATTCTGTTCTTTTTCCCTTGTTGAAGACCATGAGTTTTGAGTTTTACGCTGCTGATTGAGGATGTTTTTGACTTGATCGTGGAGTGCTTCCAGTTGGAATGGCTTATTCATTCTAGCTATAGCTCCAGAATCAAGCACTTCTTTAAGGTTCTCATCACTACTAAATGCGGTCAGGATCATCACCGGAATATGAGAAGTCAATTCGTTCTCTCTAATTTTTTGACACAGCCATCCTCCATTATAATCTGGAAGTGACCAATCGCTAATAATCATATCAGGAATTTGACTACAGGCAATAGACAAACCGATGCTAGATGAATTCGCTACTTTTACGGTATAATCAATTTCGAGAGCAGAGGCCAAAAAAGTTAATAGGTCAGGCTCATCCTCTATAAGAAGAATCATTGGTTTTTTACTTTCAGCTAGATTGCTTTCGTTAGTGTCTTTTGTCAAAGTTTGTTCCCTTGCTTTTTTGTCACTTAGCCTTTTAACTGGAAGTTGAATTGTAAAAGATGCTCCAAGACCTAATTGAGATTCAAGGCTAATTTTTCCACTCATCATCTCTATCAATTCTTTGACCAGCGCTAAGCCAATTCCTGTACCTCCTTTTATTTTTCCTTGTTCACCTTGATAATGCCGATCAAATAATTTTGCTTGATCTTCTTCAGAAATGCCAGGACCATTATCGCTTACCATCAATGTCATTTGTCCTTCTTTCCAATCAGCAGTCAAAGTGATCTTTTTATTTGAATTGCAAAATTTAATAGCATTGCCAACTAGGTTGGAAAGTATCTTATCCATCTTGTCATAATCTAAAACATATTGACCTTCAGGAAGTAAGATTTCAGAATTGAATACTACTCCCTTTTCTTTCGCTTGATCTAGAAAACGCCAGCATAAAGTTTGAAGAGAAAAAACAAGAGCGCCAGCTTGAGGGTTTAATTTCATGGCTTGAGCTTCGGCTTTATTCCAATCCAAAATCTGATTGAATAATTCCATTAATCGCTTTCCACTACGTTGAGCCAATTTAAGATCTTGAATGGCTTGTGGGTTTTGTACATGAGTAACTGCTCTTTCGAGTGGTGCCATCATCAACGAGAGTGGCGTTCGGATATCATGGGTGATGGTTGAAAAAAGATGATCTCTGTTTTCAGCGATTTCTTTATTTTTTTCGATACTGAGTGCAAGTTCTTTTCTGCGATTCCGGTTTCTTTTTAAATAAAATAAAAGAATCAAAACACCGGAGATTATTAAAGCGATGATGCCAGCAAGACGCATTCTGAACTGATTGTTTTTAATGGTTTGTTCTTGCTGCAGTTCTTGTATTTGTGCTTTCTTTTTGGAAAATTCTAATTTCTCTTCCAGGTTTTTGATGATCCGGTTTCGTTCTTTGACGACCTCTTCATTATAATTGTCACGGTACTTAATATAAAGGAATTGACATTTTTCAAATTGCCCTCGTCTGGAATAGAAACGACAGGCTACATTTGAAAAATCTCTGATGAGCGGCATGGCATTTAATGAGTCTAGATCTATACGTAGTTTGTCGAGAAGGTTGTCTATTTCCTGGTTTGTATTAAGGTGACAAAGATGTTCGACATATGAAATTTGATAAAAGAAATTATTGAAAGTGTCTAAGAACTGAAGACTGTCAAGGAGATTGTTGTAAATTAAATCTGCTTCTTGATATTGTTTATTCTGACTGAATATTCTGGCTTTTAATATTCTTAATTTCAAACGCTCCTTGGTATTAAGGTCTAGAGCCAAAGTGTTTATTTTTTTTAAAAGATCTATAGCAATTTTGGTGTCTTTTTCGAAAAATCTCACCCTTGCTTGTTCTTTCCATAATTGGAAACTAAGTTTTGGATCGTCTAATTTTGCGATTAATTTTTCTGCATTTTTAAAATACAGAGTGGTGGAATCTATGTCTTGGAATTTAGAATACCGAGCAGCAGCATAAGTAATATTCCATTTTGCTAGGAGTGTTTCTTTTGCTTGACCTAAGATGGAAAGTGAATCCAGTTCTTTTTTTAAATGATCAAATTTTTTTTCTGATTTCAAATAAAAATTATGGAAGAGGAGATCCTCAGCGAATTGAAGTTTTAAATTAAAGCACCAATTGTAGGCCTCTTTTTCTGATAGCTTTTGAAAAGCATTTGTACATGCTTGTTCCTGATTTACCTCCCAAAGTATTGGGTTTTGAGGATCAATTTCTGAGAACCAATCTTCCCAAAAAACAATTCGTTCAGTAGCATTCAATCCATCCAGCATCTGGTCAATACTGTCCTGTTTTTCTTCTGCGAGTAATGAAAAGACGCAAAAGAAAAAAACTAAGGATAAAAATATTTTTAATTGTTGAACCATCATTCGTTATTGCTCTCGCTGATCAGTTGGAGAGATATTGTAAATGCTTTTGTAAGCTGTTGAAAAATAATTTCCATTTCCATACCCTACTGAATGAGCAATTTCTGAAATGCTCAGGTCAGAAGTTGTTAACAGCATTTTCGCTTTTTCTAATCGTATTTTTTTTATTAAAAAACTTGGCGTGATACCTAGGAGTTTTTTGATTTTTCGAGCCAATTGAACTCGGTGAAGATCTACGCTTTCTGCTAATTGTAAAACGGAGTAGTCTTCTGATTTATAATTTTTTTCGATTTTATCATAGACTGTTTTTAGAAAAGGATCCAGTACTATGACTGGCGCAGGCTCTTCCTTTTTATTTTGTACTTTTTGATTCAATTGCTCTGTTAAGTTTGTTCGAGTTCTATTTTGTTGGTCGATAATTCCTTGCAATTGTTTCGTCAAGGTTTCAAGCCTAAAAGGTTTGCTCATCCAAGCGACGGCTCCAGAATGAAAAGCTTCTTTTTGATTGAGGTCGCTATTGTTTGCAGTTAGAATCATTACGGGGATATGATTGGTTGCTAAGGTTTCTTTGATTTTTTTACAAACCCAACCACCATTTTGATCTGGAAGATTCCAGTCGCTAATAATGATGTCCGGGACCTGACTATCTGCTATTAGAAAACCCACCATAGCAGAATCAGCTGTAACGACTTCGTATTTGTCTTGCAAAGAAGATTCGATAAATGTTAATAACTCGGGTTCATCTTCGATAAGAAGGAGTTTAGGTTTTTCAAGATTACCATCTTCTTTAATGGCGCTTTCTATGTATGCGTTTTCATCTTCAGGAACATGAATAATCGGGAGACTAATAAAAAAAGAAGTGCCTTTGTTTTCATCAGAGCTCAGGCTAATATTGCCTTTCATGATATTGCTTAGCTCTTTGACTAAGGCCAAGCCAATGCCGGTTCCCCCCTTGTTTTTTCCGATATTTCCTTGGAAATAACGATCGAAAATCTTCTCTTGTTCTTGCTTTGGGATGCCGGGACCATTGTCTGTAAATTCTATTTCGAAACGATTTTTTTGAGCATTGGTTTTTGCTTTAAGATATATCGTGTCTCCATCGCTACAAAATTTTATAGCATTGCTAAAAAGATTGTTTAATATTTTTTCAAGTTTGTCATAGTCTAATTCGAATTGACCTAAAGCGATATCGAAATCAGGCTTAAATGTGATGCCATTTTCTTGAGATTGCTGTTCAAAATATTGGCTAATCATGGAAAGTGTAACATCTAGTTCTCCGATTTGAGGGTTGAGGTAAAGCGCAAGAGACTCTACTTTATTCCAATCTAGAATTTGAGTAAAGAGGTTCATTAATCGTTGACCGTTTCGGCGAACCATATTTAGATCTTTCTTGATTGTAGGATCTGTGATTTTTTGACTTGCTCGTTCTACCGGAGCCATCATGAGCGAAAGCGGTGTTCGGATATCGTGGGTGATAGAAGAAAAAAGGCGATTTCTATTTTCCGTGATCTCTGTTTCTTTTTCTTTGAATAAAGCCAGTTGAGCACGTTTAGATTTGTTGCGTTGCAAAGAAAAAAACAAACCACCAAGTGCAAGTAGTCCTATAATACCAGCTATAGATAATCCGAAATTGAATTTACTTTGATTGGCTGTTTTTTCCTTCTCTAGGTTTTTTATATCGGTTTCGTTTTGAGCAATTTGAATATCGCTTTGGAGTCTGAATAAATGATCTTGAGTCAGATTTTTTTCATCTTCCCAAATTAAATCTTGACATTCTTGAAAACGTTTTTTTGCTTCTTCAAATCTTCCGACGGAAGTCAGAGCAATGGTGATTTCTTCTAGGAAATGAATTCGGAAATCAAAATTTTCTTTAGTTGGAAATTCTCTTTCCATTTTTTCTAGTAAAGGAAGGACCTCTTCTGCTTTTCCTTTTTTGACAAGAATGCGCCAATAATGTAGTTGCTGATCGAGAGCTATTCTTTTTGAGTGAAGATGTGAACTATCAACAATAGTTTTGAAGTAGAATAAAGCTTGATCTAAATCTTTTTTGCTTTCGTATAAGGTACCTAATTCATGGTAAAGGAATAGTTTACCTCGGTTGTTGATTTTGGCAAGATCTGCTTGAACTAAAGCTTTTTTTAAATATAATTCAGATTGCTCAAAATCTTCTTGAGTAAAATAGAAATAGCCTAAATTCCTCCATATTACATATTGGTGAAAATCACTTTTTACTTTTTTATTAAGTTCTTCTGCTTTTTTTAATTGCTCTATTGCTTTTTTGTATTGAAAGGTTTGTTCAAAAAACGTCATGTAGGTAATGTGCCAGATGACTTGACTTTTGTGAGGGCTAGTAAAAAAATGTGCACAAGAATCTGCGAGAATTTTGTTTCGGTTTACGAGTTTATCTACATAAGTAAATTGTTGCTGCTCAATTGCTTTTGTAAGAATTCGATTGCTGGCGCTGAAGCAATAATATTGTCCGGTATCTCTTCCTACTACAGATTCTGCTTCTAAACAATATTGTTCGAGTACTTTTATATATGGATTCAAATCGGTTCCTCTCTTTTGATTTCTAAACCAGGTCCGAAAAACTCTTAGCCGATCTTTTCCAGTTTTGAGTTTAAGTTTTTCTTGTAAACTATCGGGGAGGACACTATCAGTCTCACACCAGGAAGTGGTATAACATAGGAAAGATAAAAGGATTAGAGTGAGTAGTTTTTTCATACTTTATATTCGAAACAGGCTATTGGCCTTATCAAATATACCAATAGGAAATTGTATTGTCGTAAAAATGGAAGAGAAATTAAAGGAAGAGGAATATTGGTGTGTTCGCATTTGGATTAACCTTATTTTGATGAATCCAAATGTAAAAAACGGTATTAGGTATTCGGGGTGCCCGAAAATCTAATACCGAATTGGTTTGATTTTTTAAAATAAGGAAAGACTAAATTATAGAATGAGTTGTAATTGGAATCCTTGTTCAAGGAGGAACAAGGGGTTTATTGTCTTAGTGTTTAAGATGGAGGACGAGTTGTAACTCCATCATGTTTTGGTTTGGTAGGTTTTAATTATACTCCCCAAGGTGGAGGGCAATTAAGTCCTGCTCTTCGGTTAAAAATAGGAGGAGGACAACCAGTACCACCTTTGATATTTTTAAGAACAAGAGTATCGATTAAATTAAATTTGTTACTGTTTTTGATGTCGTTTAAATTTTTCATTACTAGGGGGATTTAGAGTATTTGTAAAATTTAAAAATGAAGGTTTATTAAATTCCAAATGGAGGAGGATCACCTTGTAAGTTATTTCGTAGGTGACCAATAGGAGGAGGACAACCAGTACCACCTTTGATATTTTTAAGAACAAGAGTATCGATTAGATTAGATTTGTTATTGTTTTTGATGTCGTTTAAATTTTTCATTATAGAAGGTTTTAAAGTGTTTGAAATAAATATTGTTTGTTGTTTTGTATGATACAAATATGGGGGTAAGAGAGGCCTTTTTCCCTTGGCTGGAGTTTCAATTGCCTTTGAATTGGTAACGAAGATGATGTATGTGAGTTAAGTTGTTGGTATACAGTTGTTTACGGGTGTTCTTTTTTTTGGGAAAAAGATAAAAAAGTTACAAAAAAAGAGACATCTTGATTGATGTTACATGGAATTTTAAATTGGTAACAGGGGAATCTCGGCTTCAGCACATTTGATACACAGCATCACGCTAGACCAATACTCGATCTGATAGTTTCGGCTTCGATTGATCTGACTGATATTGTCGACTTCACTCGATTACAGTGTCCGCGAAGGAATACGAACGTGAAAATGAGAAATAATTGAAAATTTAGGAGGTGGTGAAGAATTGGATATTATTAAAATAAAAGATGTTTTCTTTTCTAGACTCTTTCTTGGCTTGGAGAAATGTCGAAGTGTTTTTTATAAGCGGTGCTAAAGTAATTTGGATCGGAGAAACCCACTGCGAAA
This sequence comes from uncultured Saprospiraceae bacterium, assembly GCA_937921595.1. GTDB lineage: Bacteria > Bacteroidota > Bacteroidia > Chitinophagales > Saprospiraceae > JAHDHW01. Next base: position 15,231 of record CAKZTD010000032.1, on the reverse strand, counting down.
GCGATATCCGCGATACTTTGGTCGGTCGTTTTTAATAATCTTTGACCAGCTTCTAATCTTCGGATACTTAATAGCTGACTAGGACTGAATGAAGTTGTATTTTTTACTTTTCTAAATAATTGGACTCTACTCAAAAGTAATTCGGAAGCCATTTTTTCTACTGTGAAATCTTCATCATCGAGATTGGCATCAATAACTTCGAATACTTTACTAATAAATGGATCTTTGCTGGCTACTGGTTGTTCTTCACCATCTTCGATTTGTCCACCAGACCAAGAATTTTGCATTCTTCTTTGTTGTTCGAGAATATTTTTGACTTGACGATGAAGAGTTTCTAGTTGGAATGGTTTGTTCATCCTTGCGACGGCTCCGGAATCAAAAACTTCTTTAAGATTTTCATCACTACTAAATGCGGTCAAGATCATCACCGGAATATGAGCAGTCAATTCATTGTCTTTTAAGTTTCGGCAAAGCCATCCACCATCGTGATCTGGGAGAGACCAGTCACTGACAATCATATCAGGAATTTGACTTTGAGCAATCGATAATCCTATGGTTGTAGATTCTGCAATTTTTACTTCGTATTCTTTTTTTAACGCAGATTCTAAGAATTTTAATAAATCAGGTTCGTCTTCTACCAATAAAATCATTGGTTTATTATTTCCAGTAAAAACATTCGGTTTAGTATCTGGTTCGAAAATAGCTGCTTCAGATTTTTCTTCATCGATTCTTTCAACTGGAGCATTTATTGTGAAAGTTGTTCCACTTCCAAGTTGAGATTTTAAATCAATATTTCCTTTCATCATTTCGATCAGCTCTTTGACCAATGCCAAACCAATACCTGTTCCTCCTTTTATTTTTCCTTGTTCGCCCTGATAATGACGATCGAATAAGCGAACCTGATCTTCTTCAGAAATTCCTGGCCCATTATCATTGACGATCAAACTTAGTTTATTGTCAATCCAACTAGCATGAAGGTTTACTTGTTCGCCTTTGTTACAAAATTTAATAGCATTGCCAACAAGATTAGAAAGGATCTTATCTATTTTATCATAATCCAAAACATATTGACCTTCTGGTAGGTTGATCTCTGCATCAAACTGAACACCTTTCTCTTTGGCTTGATCCGAAAATCTTCTACACAAAGTATGCAAAGCAAATCCGAGTGTACCCGCTTGAGGATTAAGGGTCATCGCCTGAGCTTCGGCTTTGTTCCAGTCCAAAATCTGATTGAATAATTCCATTAGGCGTTTTCCACTTCGTTGAGCTAATTGAAGATCTTCGATAGCTTGTGGATTTTTGATTTTTCGTTCTGATCTTTCGAGTGGAGCCATCATCAAGGCTAATGGTGTCCGAATATCATGTGTGATAGAAGAGAATAATCGATCTCTGTTTTCAGAAATTTGTTGATCTCTTTCTATTTCGAGAACGAGTTGTTTTTGTTTGTTTCGATTTCTATAGAGGTAGAAAAATAGCAAAGCTGATCCAGCTAAAATTAATGCGATAATACTAGCGAGGGTGGTTTGAAAATTACTCTTTTTAATTTCTTCTGCTTTGAGCAGTTCTGTGATTTGGGCTTTCTTTTTGGTAGTCTCTAATTTGTCTTCCCAAGTTTTTAGAGTATATCCTCTTTCTTTGGTAACATTAAAAAAGAAGGCTTTGACATCATCAAGATAAACGGAATCAATTTTTGCATAATTCCCTGAATCTTGTAGGCAGTCGATGTATGCTTTGTTGTAAATATGCCAAACCGTTTGACTGTTTCTTGAACGCACTTCTGTTTTTAGGTTTTCCAGATAGTTCAGCCCTTTTTGTTGGCTATCTGCATAATATAAAAAACTGCCATAGGCCGATTTTATTTGCGTATTTGTGAACGAGTCGAGTTGAGCCGCATTGTTTAATAATTCTGTAAATAGTTTTTGAGCTTCATTGAAATTTTTGTTGTCCTTAGTGGCTCTGGCAAGTAAGAGTTTATATTTTGATTGCTCTTCTATATTTAAGGAGAGTTCTGGAATAAAAGTACCCGCTTTTTTTAAATAGTTTTCTGCTAATTTTTGATCTGGAACTCTTAGAAGCATTCGTCCCCATTCTGTCCAAAGGGCAAAATTTATCTCAGGATCATTAAGCGTATTACTTAGACTTTCTGCTTTTTGAAAATAAATAATCGCGGAGTCTTGTTCTTCATACTGAAAATATTGAGATGCCGCTTTTGCGATATTCCATTTCGCTTGCCGAGTAGTTTGATCACCAATCAGTTCAGAGGCAGTGTCTAGGATTTCTGTTGCTTTTTTTCTAAAACCGTGAAATAATAGATTTTCCGAAAATTGAATTTTTAAGTTTAAACACCAGTCTTTATGAGTATCTTCATCAAGTAATTTTTTTGCATCACTGCATGCTTGTGGCAAAGCTTCTTCCCAGTTTACTGGATTGGAAGAATCCATGGTTTTGTACCACGTTTCCCAGGCGGCCAGTTTTTCACTATCAGGAATTTGTGTAAATATCTGACGGATACTATCTTGTTGGTCATTGGCCAATAGAGAAACAGTGCTTAGTGTAAGCAGTATAAAGAAGAGTGCTATTTTTGATTTAATGATCATCAAATTTTTAAAAAATTCCTACTGGTTTCCTCGTTCTTGTGAAGGAGAAATTTCAAAGTGTTTTTTATAAGCTGTTGCAAAATAATTCGGATTTGAAAACCCTACCGCGTAAGCGATTTCTGAAATACTTTGATCAGATGATTTTAATAATTTTTTTGCTTTTTTTAATCTGAAATCTTTGATCAAGAAACTTGGGCTTTGAGCAACTAATTTTTTTAATGCTCTGGATAATTGAACTCTATGTATTTCTAAGTCGGTTGCTAATTGATCAACAGAATAATTTTCACTAGTATAATTTTTTTCAATAAGATCTAGAACTTGAGCAACAAAAGGATCCATTGGCTCTACTGTTTCATCGGTCTCTGTTTCCGGAGCTTCTAGTCTATTCTTTAAAGTTTGCCGGATTTGTTTTTGTTGATTCAGGATACTTTCTAATTGTTTGAGTAAAGTTTCTAAAACAAAAGGCTTACTCATCCATGCAAAAGCTCCCGAGTCAAAAGCTTCTTTTTGATTGAGATCACTATTGTTAGCTGTTAAGATCAAGATCGGAATATGATTGGTCTTTGGGTTGGTTTTTACTTTTTTACAAAGCCATCCTCCGTTTTCATCCGGTAAATTCCAATCACTAATGATGATGTCTGGTAATTGACTTTGAGCAATACTCCACCCGATAGTTGTTGAATTGGCAACAGCAACCTCATACTTATCTACTAAAGAAGACTGAATAAACTCTAATAATTCTGGTTCATCTTCCACAACTAGCACTAATGGTTTTTCGGTTTCATTAGATGAGATAATATCTGAGTCTACTTCTTCTGTAACTTTATCTTGAATGAATTGAACAGGAAGCTGGATGTTGAAAGCGGTCCCTTTTCCTTCTGTGGAATCCAAAGAAACTTTTCCAATCATAATCTCGGTTAGCTCTTTTACTAAAGCTAAACCGATACCAGTACCTCCTCGATCTTTTCCAAGATGGCCAATGAAATATCGGTCAAAAATTTTCGATTTTTCTGAATCAGGAATTCCTGGCCCATTGTCTTTGAATTCTATGTCAAGAAGAGAATGGTTATTGTTTGATTTTATATTTAAAATAATCTCTGATCCTGATTTACAAAATTTCACCGCATTGTTCATGAGGTTCGTCAAAATCTTATCGAGCTTATCGTAATCTAATTTGAATTGACCGCTGGGTACGTCAATGTTTTGTGTAAACAATATATCTTTTTCAAAAGCTTGCTGTCTAAATCTTTGAGCAAGTAAAGGAAAGGTTACGTTTAATTCACCGACTTGAGGATTTAGGAAAAGCGCTTCGGATTCTACCTTATTCCAATCCAGGATTTGTGTAAATAGATTCATTAATCGACGACCATTTCGACTGGCCATGTCGAGATCTTTCAAAGCATTAGGATCACTGATTTTTTTTCTGGCTCTTTCTATTGGCGCCATCATAAGCGCCAAGGGAGTTCGAATATCATGAGTGATGGAAGAGAATAATCGATTTCGGTTTTCGATAATTTTCTTTTCTTTCTCTTGGACGACTGCTAGTTGAGCACGTTTAGATTTGTTTCTTTGTAGGTTAAAGAAAAGTCCTCCGAGCGCAAGAACTCCGATGATACCCGTTGTTAATAAACCTATTTTGAATCGAGATTGACTGATGGCTTGTTCTTGTTCGATTGTTTTTAATTGGGCTTCTTTTTCAGAAGTTTCAATGGAAGTACTTAGTCGGAAAAAATCATCTCCCATCAATAATTTTTCATCTTCCCAGACTAGATTTCTATATTCTCGAGTAGGTGCTGCTAGTTTGTCAAATTGTCTAGTGCTAACAAGGACGGTAGTATAAAGCTCTAGGATATTCATTCGATCGTACTCATTTCCTTTTACTAAACCTTCTTCATACCAAGGTTTTATTAATTTGAATACCCTTTCTGCCTGACCTAAATCAGCAAGGTTTCTCCAATAAGTAATTTTATATTTTCGCTGAGCATATACAGGAACATCATCAACACCTTCCATCATTTTTTCTAAATAAAAGTTTGCTTTTTTAGGCTTATTGATTGTTCCATACATATTGCCTGTTCGGAAATAAAAATTAATCTTTTCTCTTGAAGATATTTCAAACTTGTCTATTGATGCTTCTGCCTTGATAACGTGTTCTTCTGCTTTTTCAAAATTCTGTAGGCTACTGTATATGTAGGCTAGATTTTTATTAGCAATAAACACTAGCGAAGGATCTTTTAATTTTTGACTGAGGTCAAAAGACATCTGGAATTGCTCTAAAGCTTTATCGTCTTGATGGACTTTTCCATAATACTCGCCATAATTTAAATGCCAAATTATTTGGAGTGCATGAGGTGTTCCGTTTATTGAAGCCATCGAATCAGCAAGTATTTTGGATTCTTTTAATAAACTATCAATTGCGGTGAAATTATATTGATGATAAGTGGAAATACTTTTAATGAGGTCAATCTTTCGTTCAAAACAGAATTGGATTGCGCTGTCTTTTGGTAAAAGATTGGTGGCTTCTTGGCAACTTTGATCAAGAGTGTGCAGGTAAGTATAAGGGTCAGTATTGTTATCAAGGGTTTTATACCATTTTTTCCAAATCTCTAATTTTTCTTTCTCTGAAGCATTTTTTAAACTAGTTTGGATACTATCAGGCAACGTATTAGCACTGTTATCAGTGTAACTCAAGAGAGAAATTAGGATGAGAGAAATGAATACTTTATACATAGCTTCCTTTTCGATAGCAATTCTTGCTTTGCCTTATACGATCAAATATAACTTATACTTTTAAAAAGGAAAACTATTGTATTGGAAATTACAATTTTATTGATGAGGTTTAACTATTGATGGAAAGGCAATAAATATGTAGGTTTTATGTTAGCAAATAAAAAAGCCACAACTAATTAGTTGTGGCGAAGCTTAATATTTTCTGCCTTAACCTTGGGGAAAAATGTCAAGTGGCGATGAGAGAATTCACCACTTGAGAAAGGCTTATATAATAATTGAGTTCTTATTTGATTATTTGTATGTATCGATTATCTTCCGCCAAATGGAGGAGGATCACCTACTCTGCTGCTACGTCCACCAAACGGAGGTGGGTCGCCTATAAAACCACCACGGTTTTCACCGAATGGAGGCGGATCGCCTTGACCACCTTTAATAGTCTGTAAATCTGAATTATTGATGATTTGATCTTTAGCGTTATTTTGAATGCTTCTTAAATTTTTCATTATATAAAGGTTTTAATGTTTTTAAAAAGAATGTTGTTTGTTGTTTTGTATGATACAAATATGGGGGTAAGAGAGGCCTTTTTCCCTTCGCTATAGTTTCAATTGTCTTTAAAATGGTAACGAAGATTTATTTTGTAGTTTAATTTACTGACAATCAGTTGTTTATGATTGGTTAAAAAGAAAGGAAAAGATGAGAATTGTTACAAAAAAAAAGGAATCTTGATTGATGTTACATTGATCTTTGACTTTGTAACAGGGTTTTTAGGCCAAGAAGAGGTGAAAAATAAAAAGGAAATACTTTTTGAGAGTATTTCCTTTTTGAGATGGTTAAATCTCAAAGTTTTCATAGGAGTAATTTCTGTTTATTCTTTTCCTTCATCAACTGGAGGAGGACAACCGACACCGCCTTTGATGTTTTTAAGAATTAATTGATCGATTAATTGATCTTTATTAGTCTTGCTTTTAATCTCATTTAGATTTTTCATGCTATTTGGATTTAAAAGGTTAAAAAAAATAAGAGGCTAAAGGTTTCGACTAGTGGATTACGCCGAATGGAGGAGGATCACTTGCTCTGTTTTCGTTACCCCATGGTGGAGGATCACCTTGTCCGCCTTTCATTGCTTGAAGCATTTTAGTGTCGATGATTTGGTCTTTAGCCTTGTTTTTGATATCGAATAAATTTTTCATGTTGTTAATATTTAAGAAGTTTTTTAATTAATGATATTTCAATCTATATAAATGGTAGTGCCTTACCAGTAAATTCCGAATGGAGGAGGATCTGAAGTACCACCTTTAACAGCTTGAAGTGTTTTAGTATCGATGATTTGATCTTTTTGATCTTTTGCTGCGTTCTTGATGTCGTTTAAATTTTTCATGTTATTATTATTATTATTATAAGAGGTTAAAAGATTAATTATTTAATAAAGAATAAAAGTTTTGTTGTTGATTATGACTGCAAGATAGGGGTGATTCTAAGTTTTTATTAGGACTCTGGTTTCATTCTCGGGTGATTTGGTAACAGGTAACTAAATTACCAGAAAGTGAAAATGTTACCATTTTAAATAGTTGATTTTCAGTGTATTAAGAAGCTCGTTTTTCGATAGGTAAAAATGTTACCTGCCAAAAAAAGTGCATTTTTTTTGCTTAGAAAAGATGTTACATGGAAGAAGTAACGAGTTTACCAGAGTGGGTAATTAGATTTGATGATTTCTGTTAGAAGATCGGAGAGACTAGTCCCGATACCCGAAGATTTGAAGAGGAAAATTGAATGTTTTTTGATTTAAAAGAGTTTTTTAAAAAAAATTAGGACGCTTGATCCTGTGTCGGAGAGGAATTAAAATGCTTTTTATAGACTTTACTGAAGTAACTTGGATCTGAAAAACCTACCGCAAAAGCAATTTCACTAACTGATCGACCAGGTTCTTGAAGCATTTTCTTTGCTTTTTCCATCCGATGGACCTTTAAAAGAACACTTGGGCTCTCTCCGGTGAGGTTTTTTATTTTTCTAAAAAGCTGAATGCGACTTAACAAGAGCTGTTCTGCCATTTTTTCAACAGAATAAAACTCATCACCATAATTCTCCTCAATACGGCTCATCACTTCTTTTATAAAAGGATCAACAGGTGCCTGAACTTCATCCGTTACTGATTCGCCTAAATTTCGACTCGATGACCATTGTAAACGAACACGTACTTGTTGTTGAAGAATCGTCGTAAGTTGACGTTGAAGGGTGTCAAGCTTGAAAGGTTTTTGCATCCAGGCAACTGCTCCAGCATCAAAAGCCTCTTGTTGATGGGCATCAGTCGCATGAGCTGTTAAAATCAAAACAGGAATATGACTAGTCAAAGGATTTTTACGTAATTCTTTACAAAGCCAACCTCCGTTATTATCTGGTAAAGTCCAATCTGATATAATGATATCCGGAATTCTACTTACCGCAATGGAAAGTCCGACATTGGTAGATCCCGCTTTTTCAACCTCATAGTCTCCAACCAAAGCAGAGGATAAAAACTCCAATAACTCAGGTTCGTCTTCAACGACTAAGATCAATGGTTTACCCTCAACCGGTTTCTCCTTAAACTTTTCCTCATTAGTGGAATCCATAGCTGCTATTTCTAAATCTGCAACTTCTTGAATCGGCAAACTGACCTGAAAGTGTGCCCCTTTTACGGTGTCAGATGTTAAATGGATTTCGCCTTTCATGATTCCAATCAATTCTTTGACTAATGCCATTCCAATACCCGTTCCTCCTTTTATCTTGCCTTGCTCTCCCTGATAGAAACGATTGAATAGATTCTCTTGATCTTCTTTTGAAATTCCAGGACCGTTATCAATCACTTCTAAATTTAAAAATGAATCATTACCTCGTTTTTCTATTTTGGCTTGTAATTCGACTTGTTGACCATGGTCGCAAAATTTAATTGCATTGCCAATGAGGTTAGATAATATCTTATCCATTTTATCATAATCTACCGCATATTGACCTTTAGGTAAATCGATTTGATTTTTAAAAATAATATTCTGCTCGGAAGCTTGCTGAGCAAATCGACTACAAAGTGCATTCAATGTCAAAGCCAATTGGCCAACCTGATTGTTGAGTATCATGGCTTTAGATTCCGCTTTGTTCCAATCTAAAATCTGATTGAATAGCTCCATTAATCTTTTGCTATTCCGTTGTGCCAAATGGACATCTGTTTTGATAGAAGGGTCCGTTGTTTTAGATTCGATTCTTTCCAAAGGGCCCATAATCAAAGCCAGAGGCGTACGAATATCATGCGTAATGGAAGAAAATAATCGATCTCGGTTTTCCGCAATTTCTTCGACTTTTTCTTTTTGTAGGATAGTCTGCCGTTGTTTGGTTTTATTTCGATACAGGAGAAAAGCCAAAACCCCTAAGCCAAACACTCCTAAAAGAGATACAAGAGCAAGACGAAGTTTGAACTTATTTTGATTGCTTTCTTTCTCTAATTCTAGGGCAATGATATCGGCTTCTCTTTCTTGAGTTTCATGCTTGATTTGCCATTCCAGAAGTTCCTTGTTTCGTTTTCGCTCAAAATCATCCTCATTCATTTTCAAAAATGCACGGTTAGCTTTCCAAGCTTTTGATAGCTCTCCTGCAGCGACAAGGCAGCTGCTGTATTTATTATAGAGTTGAGTCAAATCGCTTATTTCATCCTCAGCGTTTAAATTTAAGCGTTCTAATAGTTCTTCAAATTTAACAATAGCTTCACTTTGTTTTCCTAATGAACACATATTGTCTAAATAATCAATTCGTATCCGATCCGCATCAGGGAGAGAATCTATATGCGGCATAATTTGATCGTAATAAGTCTTGGCTAACTCTTTTTTATCAACTTGTTGACTGGCTAAGGCTAAGAGATATTTTAAATACATTTTTTGTGGAAAAGTAATGCTTTTGTCTATTTGAGCGATAGAGTCAGCTCGGGCATAGAATTCTAATCCTTTTGTTTGGTTCCCATTCCAAGAGTAAGAAGTAGCAATTGTTCGGTAGAGGGAAAAATCTTTTTTATAAATTCCCAACTTATGATAAAGGCTCATCGTTTTCTTGAATTCTTTAACTGCGATTTCCATATCCTCATTACTGTAATAATAATAGGCGAGTTGATGAGTCCATTCTGCTAACATTAAATGATTGCCATTATTGGCCTTTGCAAGAGAATCGACCATTGGTTTCAGATTTTGTAAAACCCTGTGGCTATTGATCTGGTTTCTATTGCCTCGGTATTTTTTGACTAAATGAATTTTTCTTTGAAAACACCAATATCTAGCGGAGTCTGCATCGAGAATACTATAAGCATCGTGACAGGCATCATCAGTTGCGCTTTCAAAAACAGTAGCTTGTGTTGCTTTAAAATCATTAAACCAATCGACCCATATTTCGAGGCGGTCATGACCTTGTTTCGCATTGAGCTTTCGGAGTAAGGTGTCTGGTAAGTTGCTCGCTGAGGTAGAAAGTAAAAAACAAAGCGCAGCAAAGGTAGAGAGATACTTTTTCATAAATCTTTATGGAGGATTTAGTCCAAAGATAACTTAAGTCATGGGAAAAGAAAATTGATTGAAATAAAAAGGATTCTCTAAAAGATGCGAATTTTTATTCTTGTTTTGGCAGAGATTTATTGCTAACTTCTTTATACTTAAGTTGCTTGCCCTGAATGAAGATCCATTTATTGTCAATGAGCCTGAAGTCTAAAATCGTGTGCAAATAGAAAAATTTTTCATCATCCATATCTTCTAGTATAAATTCAACATCTACTTTTAGTTTTTTTTCTTCTCGGGTTTGACTCAATATTCTATGATCTAGAAATTCTTCTTTGAAATCAAAAGTCCAGGAGCCATCAAGCCCTTTTACGGTATGACCCATAATTTCGTCCATCATATAGGCAGAGGTGATTTTGTCTTCGACAGAACAACTGAAGATGGATAACATTGAAATTAAAAAGATGAAGTAAGAGATAGTAGGTGTTTTCATTTATTAAGGCTAAAAATTCTAAATTTAGGATAGGAAATTAAGATACAGATAATCACTCGACTAAAAAAGGAAAATACTTTCCAAAACAAACTTTCAATTATTATTGAAACATATGAAACTGTTTGGCGTTCTATTATAAACGATCAATCATGCAAATATCTTTTAAATATCCAAACGAAGAAAAATTAGTTCATTTTTTAAAAAATAAAAAGAATGAATCTTATAATTATCAAGAACTCAATGGTACTAAAAGCGAAAGTGTAGAAGGTTATGATAATGATCACAATAAGATTCTTTTAGGCCAAGGAGAATTGGTTTGGAATAAAGCGAAAGCCGCTATCTCTAGTTGGCAACAATTTCCTCAACCTTGGACTAAAATATATAATAACACGACTCCTCTGGAAGAAGGTAATATAGTTACGGTTTTATTTAAACTCTTTGGCATCTGGTGGCTGAATCCTGCAAAAATCGTTTACGCTTTCGATGAAGAAAATCGCTTTGGTTTTGCTTATGGAACATTGCATGGGCATGTCGAAAAAGGAGAAGAATGTTTTTGGATTGATCGAGATGAGTCGGGAGATATATTTTATCATATCAAAGCTTTTTCAAAACCCATGTTCTGGGGAGCAAAATTAATTTATCCTATCGCTCGTCGGTATCAACGAAAGTTTGTTACGGAATCGATGAAGCAGATGAAAGTTTTAAGCAATCAAAAATGATTTTCTCATGACTAGACTTTCTCGAAACTCTTGGCTCATATCTGCGGTTGTTTTGCTAATCGGATTTCTCTTTTTGCATTTTAAAATCGTAGATTATGGAGCGAGCTTTTTTGTGCTTTTTCCTTTTGCAGTTGGTTTTTCAATCGGCACTTTAGAAAAAAAACATCAAGTTTCAGCTTCTTTGATTTTTGGACTTTTGATTTTTATGGGATTATTATTGGCAAGTGCATTGGAAGGTTTGGTATGTGTCCTGATGGCTCTGCCAATATTCGTGATAATGATTTTACTTGGAAGTTGGGTTCAAAAACGTCTGCTCAAAAAGCCTCCAAAAGATGATCGAAAATTGATGATCTCAATGACTCCCATTGTAATTCTATTGATAGCAAGTCCTATTGAACAAATGATCATGCCAGAACCGAAGGTGATCACAATTGAGAATTCGATCAAGCTAAATTATCCTCCCGAACTTGTATTCGACGAAGTCAAACAAATGGAAAAACTAGATGCGGAAAAGCCTATGGGGTTATGGATGGGATTGCCTGCGCCTTATAAATGTGAATTGGAAGCGGATTCGGTTGGGGCTTTACGATATTGTCATTTTGAGAATGGTCAAATCATCGCTCAAATTACGAAATATGAAAAAGGTAAAATTTTAGAAATGGATGTCATTGATTACACATTGACGGGAAGAGATTGGTTTCAATTTGTAGATGCAGTATATCGGTTCGAAGAGTTAAGTTCTGGTGTAACTAAAATCACCAGAACGAGTTCATATAAGTCTATGTTGAACCCAGGTTTTTATTGGAGACCTTTAGAAGCTTGGGGGATTGACCAAGAACATCAATTTGTTTTGAATAGTTTAAAGAAAAATTTGAGCGAGAAGTATCCACTATAAAACGAATCGAAATGATCAGAATTCCAAAAATAAAAGGCATCATTGATCGAAGAATTTTAATCAATTATCGAATCAAAATAGATTTGTTGAAAGCGGTTTTACCTGAACCTTTCGAACCGATTGAAATTAATGGATTTGGTATTGCAGGTATTTGCTTGATTCGCCTGAAGCAAATTCGACCTGTCGGCCTCCCCGGGTTTTTAGGAATTGGTTCTGAAAATGGAGCACATCGAATTGCTGTCAAATGGTTGGAGAATGGGGAGTATAAAGAAGGTGTTTATATCCCCCGAAGAGACACGGATTCATGGATGAATATGCTGGCTGGAGGTCGGGTATTTCCGGGAGAACATTTTTTAAGTGATTTTAAAACGAATGAAAGAGATGGGCGATATAAGATCGCTTTTGCTCATAAAGATGGAACAAGTTTGGAAATCATAGCTACTGAAACAGATGATTTTCCAGAAGATAGTTTGTTTAAAAGTATTGATGCCGTGTCAAGGTTTTTCGAAGAAGGGGCCGTCGGGTATTCTCCAAATCAAAAACAATGTTTTGATTGTGTGGAGTTGAAAACTTATAATTGGAAAGTCTCTTCACTAAAGGTTGAGCGAGTCGTCTCTAGCTTTTTTAATGATGAAAAAATATTCCCAAAAGAAAGTGTAATTTTTGATAATGCCTTACTCATGAAAGATATTGATCATGAATGGAATTTGAAAGCATCGATGAGTTTTTAGAAGATCGGCTCTATTATATTACCCTCAATTTTAATATTCAGTGAACGGTTTAAAATCATTACTTCCCATTTTTATCGGATTTATGATTTGGATACTTATCCTTTTTAATAAAATCCCTTACTCAGTTTTTGAACTGAGTCATGTAGAAGTATTGCTCGTTGCTGCACCGCTCTGGTTGATTCCATTGTCTTGGAATATTTCTCAAAAACAAAATTGGTTGATTTGGTTAGCTTTAAGTTGTGGCCTCTTTTTTACCATTAGTTTTCAATTGCCTAAAGGTATTTTGGCAGGCTTACTTATCATTCCTTGGTTTTTGTTAACGATCATTTTGGGGATTCAAAAACTCAGTATTTTTAAATCAAAAAAAGTAAACGCTGTTTTTCAAAATGTTCCATTGTACTGTGAAACGGCCGCCTTTCTTTATCTTCCCATAGGCGTGTTTTGGGCACTCATGGATCGCTTCGAGATTTGTTTATTTGGTTATGATCCGACGATCATTTTATTGACTGCTGTTCATTTTCATTACGCTGGATTTATCCTGCCTCAAGTAGCAAGCTGGCTAATCGAAAAAAAGCATTTCGAATTTTCAAAAATAATAGGTTTTGGAATTATTCTAGGAATACCTTTGGTTGCTATTGGAATTTCTGCTACTCATTTTGGATGGCATGGATGGATAGAGGTGTTCTGTGTTTCAATTATGACGCTTGCAGGCTCAGGTCTTGGGGGCTTATATATCTACTTTGGTTTAAAGGTGAAAGAATATTTACCGAAGGTTCTTTTTTTACTAGGTGGTATTGCATTACTAGTTGGAATGTCATTAGCTTTTTGCTATGGTTGGCGACATGTATTCGTGATTGAGACGCTAACAATTCCATGGATGTATGCGGTGCATGGGACGTGTAATGCGGTGGGTTTTGCTGCTCCAGTATTGGTTGGCTGGAAGCTTGTGAAAAAGTAAAGGATTCGAGTCAAATTTTTACTACCTTGGTTTTCTATAAAGATAAGCATATGGAAAACGAAAATAATTTTGAAGTAATCATTATTGGAGGCAGCTATGCAGGATTATCTGCAGGATTGACGCTCGCTCGTTCCTTGCGAAAAGTGCTTATTGTCGATAGCGGATTCCCTTGTAACTTACCTGCAAAACATACCCATAATTTTATCACTCAAGAAGGCCAAGATCCTAGACAAATAGCAGAAGAAGCGAAAGCTGAAATATCAAAGTACGATACCGTTCAGTTTCTTTATGGACTAGCGATGGAAGGGAAAAAGATCGAAGGAGGGTTTGAAATAAAAACCCAGGCCGATGAAGTTTTTACATGCAAGAAAATATTATTTGCAACAGGTATGATGGATTTGATGCCTCAGATTCCAGGCTTTGAAGCATGTTGGGGAAAAACGATTTTGCACTGTGTATATTGTGATGCTTACGAAGTTAGAAATGAGAAAGCTGGAATCATGTCCAATGGTTATGGTGCATTTGTAACGAGTAGAGTGGTCGATCATTGGTGCAAGGATTTAACGATCTTCACAAATGGAGCTTCAACAATTTCCTCGGAACAACAAGAAGCCATCGACCGGCTTGATATAAGTGTAATAGAAAAAAAGATTGCAGCGATAGAACATGAAAACGGAAATCTTAAAAGCTTGAAATTTGAAGATGGAAGTAGTGAAAAGGTTTCTATTATTTTTACTGCGGTACACGCTGTTCCTCATTGTGATATTCCAATGAGTTTGGGATGTGAAACATTAGAGCGTGGATTTCTAAAAATCGATCAATATCAGAAAACTTCTGTAGATGGAATCTATGCTGCGGGAGATAATACCAGCTCTTTGAGAACAGTCGCTCGGGCTGTTGGAGCAGGAATGACTGCTGGAGTTTACATCAATAAGGAATTGATTGAGGATGAGTATAAATAAAAAAGAGCTTCATATACTGAAGCTCTTTTTTATTTTCGAATAGATAGATACTATCCACCAGTAAAGTTACCCCATGGTGGAGGATCAGCTTGTCCACCTTTAATGTTTAAAAGGTCTTTGTTTGAGATTTGATCCTTAGTGTCAATGTTATGCTTTAGGTTGCTGATAGTTTTAATGTTTTTCATAATTGCTGATATTTTTGTTGATAAAATGTTTTTTTTAATAAAAGCTAATGGCAAAAAAATGAAGGACAATTTAATTTTCCGCTTTTGATGTTTTTTTAAATTAGCCACCAGTAACGTTACCCCATGGTGGAGGATCAGCTTGTCCGCCTTTAATGTTTAAAAGGTCTTTGTTTGAGATTTGATCTTTTGAATTAATGTTTTGTATTAGCTTACTGATTGTTTCTATATTTTTCATAATTAAATATTTTTAAAAGTTTTCAATATTTTTTCATTGTTTTTAGAAGCAACATGGAGGTGGGCAACTTAGGCTATTTCCATCTCTTCCTCCTTTTATGTTTTTTAATACTAAGCTATTTAATAATATTTGCTTCTTCTCCGCTTGAATTCTTGCGATTTCTGATTTTACTGTTTGAATGTTTTTCATAATAAAGGATATTTAAAAGGTTAATAAAGTGTTTTTTT
>CAKZTD010000031.1 GCA_937921595.1 uncultured Saprospiraceae bacterium | reverse complement strand
TTCTTCAGTATTAGGATCTTTGTCTAGTATTAATTCCGCTTCATCAATTTCTGGAACATTGGCTATTCTTTTTAAAATAGCTGCGGTATCTGGCAAGATGTCATTAATCAAACTCAAGGTTCTTAAATCTCGATGACTAATGTTTTTTCGATACGGAGCAGCCTTATAGCTCTCTTCTATTTTATTTTTTCGAAATGCTTCTATACATTTTGATGCCTTATCTTGTCCAAGGCGATTATGGCAATCTTGAAATATAGACTGAATTAAAAGCCGCCTTTTCATTCCTGTTTTATATTCTGCTGGAAGATTGGTTAATGAGATTAATAGATTGTTAGCTTCATTTAAAATTTTATCTGAGCTGAATTCTTTACGTCCATTATGTAAGTGACTAGTCGTCATCTTAATTCCTTCCAAGCCTTTCGGGTTTGTGGCAATGATCACTAATAATAAGGATCCCAAAGGAGGAATTCCTTGTGGTTCTAATAAGTCTAAAATTTCTTGTAAATATTCCCGATACGCAATCGTTGCTCCATGGGGAATGGAAACAACTTGTCCGTTGTCTTCCCATTGCCAGAAGTAATCCTGCGTAGATTGGAAATAGTGGATTGGGTTCATTTTTATTTTATAAATTTTAGATTTGTTTGTTTGTTTAATATTTTATTTATTTTTTCTAATACTTTTTTCATTGAAAAGAAAGTATCCAAAAATTCTAGATCAAAAAAAGGCGCTACACACATCAGTCACCCACGTCCACCTTTTTGATCATTCCCAGCCCACACATCCTGCTAAATCTTTAGTTTACATCATTTTATCCTTGGCTAATCAAAGTACTAATTTTGAATACCGCAAGAAAATCTTGACATTCACTATTTCTTTTGATTAAAAAAATATTTACTTCAATGCAAAATGCTCATTCTAAAAGAGCTGATCGATAATGCTTGTATTGCAATTTTGTTTATTTTAAAATACTGATTGTCTTCTTCCCAGGTGATTAAATTATTAGAGACTGGGTTAATTTTTTTATTTACCTTTTTAATTAATCCCTCATGACGAAAAGTATATCCCGCTGGTATTAGAAAATCCTCTATCTGCCAGAATACTTTTCCTGGAATTGGCAAAAGTGGTTGTCCAAATAAGATGGCCTGAGTTTGATCGATAATCGCCCATTGGATATTTTGTAATCTAATTTCCGGAGCCGCCAGGATATATTCTTCTAATTCCTTCATGCTTACTATCATTGCCGAAGCATTTTTCACCTTCTCAGAAGGAATGAGTTCAATCTTAATTTTTTCTTCTGTTCCAAAATAATTAAAATTGAATTTTGGTAATTCGATCGAAAGTCCTCGTTCCATTGGAGACCATAGCAAAGCAGGAAGATTACCCTCCGGTAAGCGACCTTGAAAAGGAAATAGCTTCGGTCCGCGAACCTCATATCGTTTGATAAAAGGAATGCTCTTCACCGTTACAGAATTGATCTGTATAAGCGTCAAATCTTTAATCCAAATCAAGTCACCATCAAAAGCAATTTTCAAATTGTTCCAATGACGAATCGTTGCCAAATCAGCTTCCTGTGTTCTAGCTAACGACAAACAATAATTTAGATCGTTTGTAACATCTTTTGCCATAAAGCTTCAATTGTTTTTTCCAAAAATTGTTTGTGTTCCGGATTATTGATCCACTTGCTTCTCGTCTGAACGTATCGCAATTTATCTTTTATGATATTTTGTTCCTCGAAAGACAATTGTCCATTTTCCCATTTTTCACTAAGTAGTTCTACCTCTTTGATTAGTTCTTCCGCATTTGGTGCTTTATTAAAAGTCGCTTGAGGATGTGCATTCGGCTGATCTTCTTTCTCAATGATATTGTCGATGATTCCCGCCAATATTTCAATTTGCTCCTCAGTATCCCAAGTATATTTCAAAACCCAAAGGTCAGAAATAATCGCTACTTTTCGTCCACTCATCAAAGCACTTGCTGCCAATAGATTTTGAAATTTAACGGCTCTACGATCTGAAACTTTGACTCCTGTATTTCTAAGGTTATAAATCAAATCAACATAAGCTTTTCGAATCGGAGAAAGGTCAACGGTTCTACATTCTTTTTGCAACACCATTATTTCTTCTGGCTTGATCCTTGGCTGCTCTGTTTTTTGATTATTCTCCAAACTCCAACCAGCTAGCAATACCTGATCTAATAAATCCGGTGCTACATTATCACATTGCATCCGAATCAAAAATCGGTCAAGCAAGGCATTTAATGCTTCGTCTTCAGGAAGGAGATTACTCGCTCCGACAAACATCAAAGCAGGTAGTTTTATCGTTTGTTTTCCACGACGAAAAATCTTCTCATTCAATGCGGTCAATAAACTATTCAAGATAGCAGAATTAGCATTAAAAATTTCATCTAGAAAAATTAATGATGCTTCAGGCATCATCCCTTCTGTATTGGTCACTAACTCTCCGTCTTTTAATTTTCGAATATCGAAAGGACCAAATATTTCATTAGGTTCGGTAAATCGCGTAAGTAGGTATTCGAAGTTTTTACCTTCTTCTACACAACTGGAAAGCATTCGAACGATCGCACTTTTGGCAGTACCCGGAGGGCCTAATAAAAAAGCATTTTCGCGGGCGATCAGGCAAATTCCGAGTAGGTCGATGATTTCGTCTTTACCAACGAAGGTATTTTTTATGTGTGTGAGGACTTGGCTTAATTTGTCTATGTTTGTCATTTATTGATTGTTTAAGCTTTATTTTTTTTTGCTAGCAACTGACCTAGACAAGTTTGGAAACTTGTCTTTATTAGAAACTTTTAAGTTAGGCTCGCATACTCGTACTAAACTTAAAAGAGTGTTTCACTTTTTATTTTAATTAAATGAGATATTCCAAAGTTGGTTTTTGTGATTTCCTAGATTCGCTTTGATCTGATTTATTAAAGCTTTATGATTTGCTAATTTTTGGTTTTTATTTTTGATAACTCTGTCGCAATATAATTGCAATAAACAGGGATCGTTTTCGATTATCTCAAAGTTAAGATCTTCTTCATTCATTGGATGATTTACTCCTGAATAATGCCAATCTTTTAAAATCTCTTCGAGTATTTCAATTAAAGAATCTTCTTGATCTATGAGTTTCAGTTCCTTGATCAAAGCTGGCAGAAACCTTAAGCAAAGGTCAACTGACAAAATCGCAGCAGGTGTAATCTTTCTCTCATAAGCGAGAATTATCTTTGGAAGATCCGTTTCTTTATTTTCTCTGTACAATAATAATTGCGCAGCCAAATAAATCGTTTTAGCGGCCCATTGTGCGGCTTGATAATCGAATTCGGGTGCCTGATGTGGATAATCTAAAGCTTCTCGATTGTAAGCTTTTTTCAGAAATGCTCCTACTGCTCCTATTTCTTCATCCGTAATACTCATGATGTTTCCATAGAGCATTATTTCTTCCTTTTCCCAGAGCTGTTGGATCATCTTTAAAAAATAATTGTTCATTGCTTTTTATACCTTTTGTTGAGAAAACATAATAACGGTCGGAATTGGGAATTCGTTCCAGAAAAAGAATATTTAAATATACCTCTTCAATTGGTAAAATTTTATAGTTTTTGAATTTGTGGTAACTCCTTGCAGGCGTCAAACAAGTCACTCCATGAAAAGTAATATTAAATTGTTCGCAAAGTAAAATAATTATTTCTACTTTACGATTCTAATAAACAAATTCATAAGATGCACAAAAAGCCATACTGCTTAATGCCTTTTATTCACCTTCATATCGGAAATGGAGGGATGGCGAAAGCTTGCTGTGTGGCGAATATTCCTTTTGGAAATATCAATCAACAAAGCCTAGAAGAAATCTGGAATGGTGATTCGATCAATCTGCTTAGAGCGAAGTTTTTAAAAGGTGAAACAGATAACCGTTGTGAGATTTGTCATAAGCTGGAAGCGACAGGTGGAAAAAGTATTCGAATGGAAACCTTTGAAAATTTCCCTCAATTCGAGCTGAAAGAAGAAATAGAATTACCCGTTTATTTTGACATTAGATTTTCAAATGTTTGCAATTTTCGATGTCGAACCTGCTGGCATGGAGCTAGCTCCAAATGGTTCAATGACGCAAAAACTTTGGGTACTAATATTGGTCAAAAAGCGATTCTTAAAAACATCAATGATTTTGACTTTTTTATTAAAAAAAATGGGACAGCTTTGCTTCAGGCAGAAGAGTTTTATTTCGCAGGTGGAGAACCCTTGGTGACGGAGGAACATTATTTATTACTCGAATGGTTGATTAACAATAAGGCCACCAAAGCGAGATTGCGTTATAATACTAATTTCTCGAAGCTTAGTTTTAAACAATATAAAGCCTTAGAATTGTGGAAGCATTTTCCAAAAGTTGAAATCCTGGCAAGCCTAGATGCGAGTGAAGATTTGGGCGAGTATGTTCGCAAGGAGATGAAGTGGGAAGAGATTCTTAAAAATAGAAAAGCGATTGATGCTTTACCTCATGTTCAATTTAAAATCGCTCCAACTATTTCAGTTTTCAATGTGGCTCATCTTCCCATATTATATAAACAGTGTTTAGATTTAAAAATGATCCATCCAGAGGATATTTACATTAATATTTTAGAACGACCGAATTATTATAATATTCAGATTTTATCTGCAAAACAAAAAGAAGAGATTGCAAAATCTTATCTGAATAGTTTTGATGAAACAACACCTTTGTCTATTAAGCAATCTTTTCAAGAGATTTTGGATTATATGTTTGCAAAAGATGACTCCAGACTTTGGTCAAAGTTTTTGCAGGAGACTAAAAAACTAGATGACTTGAGAATGGAGACTTTTGATTTAGGTTTTCAGTAGCTATGAGGTTTGTACTTTGGTTTCCTGAATAAGCTCCAAATTTAAATTATCGATATGATTCAGTTGGT
>CAKZTD010000030.1 GCA_937921595.1 uncultured Saprospiraceae bacterium | reverse complement strand
GATTCCAACATTGTATGGTGTAGGGTGGTTTCTGCAACCTTGAGAGAATCCGCGTTTACCTACTTCATAACTACCGTCACAATAAATAGTTCTGTCTGGTTGTGCAATGCCCATTTGCATTGCAATAAGGGCGAATATTGGCTTGAATATAGAACCTGGAGGATATTTCGAAATTACCGATCGATCTAACATCGGCTTATTAATTGTGTCTGATAGTAAGGCGTTAAATGCTTGACCTCTATTTACATCCATTTTGAGGATATTCGGATCGTAGGTAGGTGCACTGATCATCGCCAATACTTCTCCTGTATTAGGTTCTAATGCTACGATAGCTCCTCTTTTATTACTCATTAAAAGTTCACCGTATTCTTGTAGTGCTAAGTCAAGTGCCAAGTTTATATCATTACCTGACACTGCGCTGGAGTCCAATGATCCACTTTCATATGATCCTACATCTCGCCCCAAGTTATCTTTGAGTAGATAGTTCAGACCTTTGGTTCCTCTGAGCATATCGTCATATGATTTTTCTATACCACTAACACCAAGAAAATCACCAGGCTGAAATTTACCGTCAGACTTATTTATGGTTCTTTGATCCACTTCACCGAGATAACCTAGAGTATGAGCAGCATTTACATGCGGATATGAGCGTATATTACGAATCACAGGATAGAAGCCAGGAAACTCAAAAATCCGTTCTTGGAATTTAGCGTATGTTTCTGGTTTTACTTTTGAAAGAAAAGTGAAAGGAACCGACTTGTGGTATCGTCGACTTTTCCAGTTTTTATTAAGCAGTATTGGAAAGGTATCAAGTGGAATTTCTAGTAACTTACAAAAAGCTACAGTGTCCATTTTGGTATTTATTTTTTTGTAAGTTGCCTTTATATCATAGATGGGAGTATTGACCACTAGGAGTTCATTATTGCGATCATATATTAGCCCTCTACTTGGATAGCTAATTCTTTTATCTAGAGTTGTTCTTCGTGCCTGTTCCCTATACTTAGATTCAAATATTTGTAGCTCTGCAGATTTGTACACAAGTAGTAGTGCACAAATGCAGAAGAAACCCACGATGACTTTTTGCCGTTCATTATACTTTTCCATAATCAATAGTCATTACGGAATATTAACTGATAGAGCATTACTAAAAGTATAGATGCAATGAAACTAAAAATTGTATTCATAAGTATTTCGAAAAAGAAAACAAATGAAAACGCTTCAACAGAAAAATAAAAAAAGAGATGAATAAAAAATAGAATAGAAGCAAAACTTAAGAACCAACTAAAGCCTAATTTGCTTAACGTGGGACTTTCGTCAACGTTATAGCCACTATAAGGTTCTAGTAGTTTGATTACAAAATTCCTTATATAGGCGGTAAAGACTAAAGCACTAGCGTGTATACCATATGAACTATAGAATGCATCTATAGAAAGACCGACCACAAATGCTACAGTTATTTGTATAATCTTAGGCGTTCGTATCGGAAGAAGTAAAATTATAATTGGATATATAAACAAGTGTATAAATGCAAAGTCTCCCATCTGAAAAGCGATGCGTCGAAAAACGAGACCTTGTAGAAGGATGAGCAATACAGCTCTAATTACACTTTTGGTAACCAAGCTATTCATCTATGTCGTTTTCGAGATTTAATTGTTCTTCTTTTAGTTTATTGTTGACTAGATATGCATAGGATAAATTATTAAGATCGTTGAATAACCCTACATCTATTACATAGTTACTACTTCCTTTTGCTATTTCAAAATTGACAATGGTGCCTATCGGCAGATCTCTTGGAAATATAGAACTGTATCCAGAAGTAACTATCGTATCACCAATCGAAATAGCTGCATGCTTAGGCACAGCCTCCAAAGTCATGATTCGTGGATTAGCTTCCTTCCAAACTAGATTACCAAAAAAATGCAACCCCTTTATGGAGGCACTGATGCGTGATTGACTATGCAATAATGGAATAACCTGACTATAGTTTTCGCTTACTTTGGTTGTTATACCAACGATACCTTCAGTACTAATCACGCCCATCATTGGTTTAGCTCCGTCAATTTTTCCAGCACATAATGTAAAATAATTGTTTCTAAGGTGTATAGTTTTATTACAAATCTCTGCAGGAATAAAAGAATATTGCTGTAGCAGCAAGGTGTCTAATAAAATACTTTTTGGAGTGTTGATTCGTTGATTTATAATAACATCCATTAGCCTGGCATTTTCCCTAGCTAAGCTATCGTTTTGTTCGTCTAATTTCAGGTAGTCGGAAAGCTGGTCTACTTTATTGTTTAAATTTTCAAAGAAAATAGATTTCGTATTATTATAGATATCACCATGTACTCTATTGATATTAATTATTAGCGTAAAGAAAATGATCTGAAATGCTATGAATAACAGATGCGTACCATACTTGATAAATATGAGTAGAATATTCTTCATATGGATGGCAGGGTATTACTATAGATTTCTTCTACCTATGAGGAATGTATATCTGTCAGAGTTTTTGAGGGCAAGCCCAGTTCCACGGACCACACATCTCAGTGGATCGTCAGCAACCTGTACCTTTAATTTTACTTTTTTGGACATCCTATCTGCCAGACCCCTTAATAACGCACCACCTCCTGTAAGGTAGATACCTCCTTGATAGATATCAGATGCTAATTCCGGAGGAGTATCTTCTAATGCTTTCAGAACAGCTTCTTCTATCTTAGTTATAGATTTATCTAAAGCCTCGGCTACTTCTGTATGGTTAGTAAATACTTGTTTTGGAATACCGGTAAGTAGGTCACGTCCATTGACAGGATATTTTTCTGGTGGATCAGCCAGTTCTACAGTGGCAGCACCAACATTTATTTTTATTTGCTCAGCAGTACGCTCACCTATCAGCAAGTTGTGCTTTCGTTTCATGTAGTCAATGATATCATTAGTAAACTCATCACCAGCCGTACGAACACTTTGATCTGTTACGATACCAGATAATGCGATTACAGCAATCTCCGTCGTACCTCCCCCAATATCGATGATCATATTTCCGATTGGTTCTTCCACATCCAATCCTATACCTAATGCTGCGGCCATAGGTTCGTGTATAAGGTAAGTCTCTTTACTATCTACATGATCTGCAGAATCTAGTACCGCTCTCTTTTCTACTTCTGTAATACCAGAAGGAATACAGATTACCATTTTCATATGCGTAAAAAACCTTCTTCGGTTTCCTGTCATATTGATCAGTCCTTCGATCATGCTTTCAGCAGCTGTAAAATCAGCAATTACACCATCTTTAAGAGGGCGAATTGTTTTTATATTTTCGTGTGTCTTTTCGTGCATTTGCATGGCCTTCTTTCCAACAGCAATCACTTGGTTGGTTCGTCTATCTACCGCGACGATAGAAGGCTCATCTACCACAACAACCCCGTCTTGGATAATCAACGTATTCGCTGTACCCAAATCAATAGCAAGTTCTTGTGAAAAAAAATTGAATAGTTTCATTAAGTGTTATCCCTTTGTCCCTGTTGAGGGTAGTCGTTCAAATATGGAATGAAGTTTTAAAAATATGGTTTAGTAGTCTCTTACTTCAGTCCGTGTATGTTCGTTTAGTAATCAGCTATTTAGCTCTGCTTGTCTCATTCTTTTTCAACTACAAAAGAAAGCAAAATTTGCGTAAAAAAGGCAGAAAATGAATACAAACAACCTTTGGACGTTATATATTTCTTAAAGTAATCCTTTTTTTGATCAATTTTGAAATTATTCTCCAACTACAACCTCCCAAAGGTCTTCTGCTTTGAAATACTTTTGAGCTAAATGTTGAATTTGATCAGGAGAAATTGTTTTAATGTTCTCCACCAAATCATAAAATGATTGTTTTGGCAAATCTTCTAAAACCATAGTTTTTATAACTTCTCCGGTATTGAATGGTCCATCAAACATGGTCAATAAATTACCAAGGAGATAATTGCGAACCATCTCTAATTCTTGTTCTTCTACGAATTCAGTTTGTAAGGTGTAAAGCTCTTTATAAATTTCCTGCTTTGTGGCCTCAAGAAATTCATTCCCAACCTCCGTTCCAATGTAAAAACATCCATCTTGATACATGGTGTCTATCGAAGAGTAAATGTTGTAAGTATAGCCTTTGTCTTCTCGGATATTTGCCATTAATCGAGAACCGAAATACCCGCCTAGAATATTGTTAACAAGATACATGGCTTGATAGTCTTCATGTTTTCGATTGAATAAGCGACGGCCAATTCTGATTGCGGTTTGTGAAGAGTCTTGATGAGGGATTTTAATTTTCTTTGGCTCAGGGGCAAAATCCGGAAATGGCTTAGCAATAGGTTTACCGCTTTGCATGTTTCTGCCAAAATGATGATTAAGCATTTTGATAATTCCAGGGTTTGATTTTCCACTAATGAAAATGCGGCAATTTTCCTGAGTATAGTTTCTTTGATGATGGCTGATTAGGTCGGCCCGACTTAATGCGCTGTAGGTATCTGCAAAGCTATTGTAGCCGTAAGGATGTTCTTCTCCAAAGATGAATTCTGTGATTTTTCGATAAGCAATGACATCTGTTTTTTGTAAGTCTACCTGAAGTCTTTGCTTGCTCTGTTGGATGTAGGTTTCTAGTTCGTCACTAGGAAAAACCGGTGTTTTGATTACTTCTGCGGCAATAGGAAGTAGTTTTTCCAAGTGCCGATTGAGGCTGTAAAGGACAATATTTGAGGTGTCCAGGTTATAAGGCGTACTCAAAGTACCACCGTAGAAATCTACTTTTTCTGAAATGGCAGCAGAATTATTGTTAGGAGTTCCTTCTTTGATCAAACTTGCTGTTGCTCTGGCTGCCAATCTTTTATGCTCGTAAGGCCTTCCTGCGTTGAAAACGACCTCTATTTTTATAATATCCTGGGTGCCCTTGTTTATTTCATAAACGGGGATTCCATTATCCAAATGATACTTAGTTGGGCTAGGTAAATGGATTTGGTCAATTTGTTTTATTAAGGGAGCTATACTTCTATCCGGCATTATAATTTATATTTAAAAAGCGCGCAAAGTTAGCAATTAAAAACTATATCTCCGTTAAATCTCAGGCTAGTGTACAAGGTAATCGACAGAAGGTATTTTGCTACACTTGCGCAACAATCACCTAATCACCATAAAAAATGTCAGGTGCTTATTACTGTTTTTGAAGTTATCAACATATTGTTAATAGTTTGTACTATAAAAATTGATAAGAAGGTGTATTTTTGTGTTCCTTTCAAACAAGAAAGCAAATTCTTAACTTATTGAGGCCCAATATTTTTTGAGCTTTACTTAATCAAAAGAAAAACCGTAGATAATGAAATTTAGTGTTTCCTCCTCTGACCTATTAAAACAACTCCAAATTGCCGGGGGCGCAATTGGATCAAATCCTGTTTTACCAATCTTAGAAGACTTTTTGTTTTCTGTAGCGGATAACAAATTAACGATCTCTGCTACTGATTTGGAAACCTCGATTATTAATGAGATAGAAGTAATGTCTGATGGAAACGGTGTAGTTGCTGTTCCTGCGAAAATTTTACTAGACACACTCAAAGCGCTTCCTCAACAACCTATTACTTTCAATGTGAATGATGAGAATCATGGAATTGAAATTACTTCTGCTTATGGTAAATACAAGCTCGCAGGAGAAGATGGGAAGGATTTTCCAAAAATTCCAGAAGCAAGTTCTGTAGATACCATTACGATTCAAGCTCCAGCTTTGTCTCAGGCAATTAGTAAAACACTTTTTGCGACAAGCAATGATGAATTGAGACCGGCGATGACTGGTGTTTATTTTCAAGTAGATTTTAACAAATTAACCTTTGTGGCGACTGATGCTCACAAATTGGTGAAGTATACTTTTACAGATATAAAAAGTGAGGTCTCGACTTCATTTATTGTTCCTAAGAAAGCACTTAATTTATTAAAAGGTGCATTGCCTTCAGGTGATGAAGTGAAATTGTCTTTCGATAAGTCGAATGCATTTTTCTCTTTCGGAAATGTGAACCTTATTTGTCGATTGATTGATGCAAAATATCCGGATTATAATGCGGTAATTCCTGTGGATAATCCACATTTGTTATCTTCAAGCAGATCTGATTTTATGAACTCTTTGAAACGGATTGCAATCTATGCAAATAAGACAACCAATCAGGTTATTTTAAATGTCAATGATGGTAGTCTTACGGTATCTGCACAAGATTTAGATTTTTCAAATGAGGCAACAGAGCAGTTGACTTGTACCTATACAGGCGAACCACTTACGATTGGTTTCAATGCTAAGTTTTTGATTGAAATGCTTAGTGTATTGGAAAGCGATGAAATCAAAATGGAGCTTTCTACGCCAACAAGAGCAGGAATCCTTTTGCCTGGTGAGCCGACGGAAGGAGAAGAGATATTGATGTTGGTAATGCCGGTAATGCTCAGTAATTAAGAAATTGTTTTTGAGCAGAAGCTCAATTAAAATAATTCTATGTTTTAAAAAAAGAGACGCTTTATTAAAAGCGTCTCTTTTTTAATTATCTTGGACGTACCCAGAATAATTAAAAAAGAAGAGTAGATGAAAACCCATTATTTATTGCTGCTATTTACTATTATCATGCTTAGTGCTTGTCAAGATACGCCTCCACCTGCGAAACAAGAAGTTTTGCCTAATACGCCTTCAGAAGTTGCCCAGGTTTGGATAGAAGCTTTCTATAATGATGACTTTCCAAAAGCGGTAAAACTGGGGACGGATCTTACTCGAATGATGATTGATTCTGTAAAAAAAGAAATGGAACCTAATGCAGCTTTGATTGCTTTTAAAATTTTTGATATGTCCTGCCAAACGCATAAAGATTCTGCGTTTTGTGCTTATGTTTATAAAGAAGAACAAGAAGAATATCAAGAGTATGTGAGTCTTCTAAATGTCAGAGGACAATGGCTGGTTAATGAGTCTTGGGATGCATCTTCAACGGTGGAGCAAGAGTTTGATATGATTAGAGAAGAAGTTGAAAAATTGATCGAAGAAGAGGCTTTAGAAAAGGAATAATATAAGATACGAATCAGGAGGTGGAAAATATAAACAAAGGTCCTATTTGCTTAATAGTAAGGTCGTAAACGGCATTAGGTTTTAGGTTTTCGGGCTCTCCTAATGCCGAATACCTAATCCCGTTCCTTCTTGGCTTAGAGTAAATAGAAACTAAGAATGTTTTAAATACTGATTCGCAGATAAGATACATTTTTAGATGTTGGCCTTTAGATAAGATTTTTCCAGAATACAAAGTTTTGGGAAATTTGCTAGCGACAAAAAGAAATACATCCTAATAAAACTATAAATGTTGTTATGAAAATCGGATTGTTTTTTGGATCCTTTAATCCTGTACATATTGGGCATATGATCATTGCGAATTATATGGCAACACAAACCCCTTTGGAACAAGTTTGGTTTGTCGTCTCTCCTCAAAATCCTTTTAAAAAGAAAAGTAGCCTGGCTAGAGATTATGATCGTTTGCATTTGGTACGCTTAGCTATTGCTGACAATACAAACCTCAAAGCATCAAATATCGAATTCGATCTTCCGAAACCATCTTACACTATTGATACCCTAGTCTATTTAAAAGAAAAGCATCCAGAAGATGAATTCGTTTTAATTATGGGTGGAGATAATCTCGGTTCTTTTCACAAATGGAAAAATTACGAGATTATCCTAAGGGATTATGAAGTCTACGTGTATAAGCGACCGTCGTATGATTTGGGAGATTTACAAACACATCCCAAAGTGAAGATTTTTGAAGCACCATTGATGCAGATATCGGCAAGTTATATTCGGAAATGTATAGAAGAAGGCCACTCTGTACAATATCTTGTCACGAAAGAAGTACATGATTATCTCAACAGTAGTAGTTTGTATAAGAATTAACCAACATTGCTATATCTTGCTTATCAGCTGACACAAGACCTTTAAAAATTGTTTAAAAACAATAATATCTTTGTTACTGTTGTTATTTTAAGACCTTTGAAAAGGGTTTGCTAAGAACCAAAGATTCCTCTTTATTGACAATAAAACTTGAATATGATGCGCAAAAATCAACTCACATTTTGCCTCTTATTATTTGCTACTTTACTATCTGCTCAATCTGAGTTAAAACTTGGACAGTGGAAATCTCATTTACCATATTATGCTGGACGATCTATTACTCAAAGTGATAGCAAAATTTACTATGCTACACAATGGTCAATTTTCAGTATAGAAAAAGGAAGTATCGATGTAATCGATGTAGAATTTATGAGTAAAGTGGAAGGCTTGTCAGATGTAGGAATGGGAGAGATTAAATATTCAGATACTCATGAGACCTTAATTGCTGCTTACCGAAATAGTAATATTGATTTGATTAAACCGAATCGAATTGTTAACCTTCCTTTTATAAAAGAGGATCCAAATATTGTTGGAGATAAAGAGATTTATAACATTCATCTTGAAGGAGAAGATCTTGCTTATTTGGCTTGTGGTTTTGGAGTGGTACAATTAAATATTGATCGAGAAGAATTTGGATTTACAACCAAAATGAATATAAAAGTAAATGACGTTGTTATCTATGAGGGTGTTTTGTATGCCGCTACCGATGAAGGAATCTATCGAGTACCTAATGATAATTCAACGAATCTACAGGATTTTACAAACTGGTCCTTACTAGGAACCAATGAAGGATTTCCTGGTGATTATAGTACACAAGCGATGGAGATTTATGATGATAAGTTATTTTTAAATGTCAATGACAGCTTATACGTCTATGAAAACTCTGCGCTTACATATGTTTATGGAGAAGAAGATTTTGAGACAGTTTTTTTAACTGCAGAAGGAAGTAACTTGCTTTTTGGATTAGGATGTAAAGGCGGTGATTGTAAAGGAAAAGTAGTAGCTTTTGATGAGGACTACAACACGGAATTTTCAGGAGAGTTTTGTGTAGATAGAACGTATTATGCAATAGAAGATGAAACAGGTAGAATTTGGTATTCAGATCGGTGGGATAAGATAAGAACAGGAAGTTCTATAACTGCTTCTTGTAGCAAGCCATTATTCAATTCTCCTTATACTCATGAAGCTCAAGAACTCCTTGTTGATGGCAACGACGTTTATGTTACGACAGAGCGACCACCGGCGAATACTTCAAACGGTTTTTATCGACTTAAGTTTGATGATGAAGATGTTGATGGAAATGGATTTGCTCAATGGCAGATTTTCAACGGTCTATTCAATTCTGCTTTGGGTAATTTTCGGGCAGCTTATAGAGTGGCGGTTCACCCTGAAAATAAGAAAGTATATATCGGTTCTTTTGGTCAAGGCTTATGGGAAATGGATGGTGAAAATTTCACACTTTATAACGATACCAATAACAATTCCCCTTTGACAGTATCTGCCGAAGCAGGAAAAGTTCGGGTTGGAGGTCTTGCTTTCGATGAAAATAATGATCTATGGATGACGAATCATACGGCGGTCAATCCACTAGCCGTTTTACGAAATGATGGTACCTGGCAAAATAATTTTTTCCTTCCCTTTAATGCACTACAGGAAATCATCATCGATGATTTTGGAAACAAATGGTGTAAGATTGATGGTACTGGTCAGGGATTTGTCGTGTTCAATGAATTCGACCCTACGACACCAGATGATGACTTATTTAAAACCTACACGACTTCTTCTAGCAACCTCCCAACGAATCGGGTAAATTGTCTAGTGAAAGATTTGGACGGTGATATCTGGGTGGGAACAGATCAAGGAGTGATCATTTTTGAATGTGGCTCGAATGTGTTTGATGCTAATTGCCGAGGTTCCAAAAGAATCGTCGAAGTTGATGGCTTTAATGCGTTTTTATTAGAGACAGAAAGTATTCGAACGATTGCTGTTGATGGAGGAAATCGAAAATGGTTTGGAACGACGAATGGCGTTTTTGTTCAATCACCAAACGGAGAGGAATTGATCGCGTTTTATGATAAAGACAATAGTCCACTTTTTGATAATTTGATTAATGACATTGCGATCAATCAAAATACTGGCGAAGTATACATTGCTACAGCAAGTGGTATTATTTCGATCAGAGGTGAAGCAATCGAAGGTGGGAATAAACATGATAATTCGGTCTATGCTTTTCCAAATCCGGTTCGCCCTGATTATAATGGCCCTATCGCCATCAAAGGATTGCCTCGAGATGCTAATGTGAAAATTACGGATGTGAAAGGACAATTGGTTTATGAGACAACAGCGCTTGGAGGACAGGCCATTTGGGACGGTTTAGATTATAATGGTCGAAAAGCTGCTTCAGGTGTTTACCTGGTATTCACGACGAGTAAGCAACTGATCAACAACCCGAATGCGAATGTGACGAAGATCTTGTTTATGAAATAGTGTAAGTTACTATATATCTTTTTTGAAAAAAAATTGATTTCTGGTGTTTTACCAAAATCCATTATCCGAATGAGTGAACATTAGAGGACCTTAAGTTCAAGGCTTTTTTTTTGTATTTTCGAGGGTATTCACTCATTTGTCAATTAGCTCATTCGCTCATTTTTTTATTGTCATCAGCATAGTCGAAGAATGTCCTTACCTTTGGTGCTAAATCTTTAGTACGTGAAGCTCAGCAGTACCAGTAAAATCTTATTATCCATTCTTTTTATTATCGTCGCTTTCTGGCCGGTTAGCCTGATGCAATTCACGATGAAGTATGACATGATGGATTGGTTTTACCCGATGCGTCATCTTGTGGGAGAGTGTCTTCAAAATAATATCCTTCCGATTTGGAATCCCTATACTAACCTTGGTTATCCATTGCACACCGATCCTCAAAGTGGCGCATTATATCCTGTTGTTTGGATCTTGGGCTATTTGTTTGGGTATAGCGTTTATACGATTAACCTGGAATTTGTACTTCATCTGGTTTTTGCTTTTTATGGTATGAAAAAGCTATCAGAGGAGATTGGGATTTCCGAAAATATTGCGATAGTCGTTGGATTGAGTTATGCTTGTTGTGGTTTTTTTGTTGGGAATGCACAACACTTAAGTTGGATTATTGCAGCAGCATGGATTCCATTTGTTGCGGCTTATTATCTGAAGATGATTCGTCTGAATTCTTGGCGAGATGCATTGTGGTTTTCTTTCTTTGCTTTTCTGTTATTGGTCGGAGGGTACCCAGCATTTACCATTACAACATTTTATTTATTGGGGATTGCCTTCTTAGTTCAGTCGGTTTTGTTGTTGAGAAAAAAAGAATTTAAAAACTTAAAAAAATGGATTCTTAATAACGTTGTATTTGGAATCGCCTTCATTTTGCAAAGTCTAGTTTTCCTGAAATATTTTTTAGAATCGCTTTCTTATTTAGTAAGAACAGAATCTTTGACGCTTGCTAATATTCAAATTCTCCCCTTTTCGCCTCAGTCTTTTTTATCTTTTATTTTACCTTTTGTAACCGGTGGAAATTCTAGTTTTTTTAAAACGGATATTTCGATGGCTAATGGATATTTTGGACTTGTTGCTTTTTTATTTTTGCTATTTCATTTGTGGAAAAAGCTGAATCGGAAAAGTATTCTTCTCTGGAGTTTGGGTATCTTTTTCTTACTCGTGTCGATGGGAGATTATTTCTTTTTGAGAAGTTTTCTCTACCATTATGTGCCGATGATGAATTTGTTTAGGTATCCATCGTTGTTTAGGATTTTTGCTATCCTTTGTTTTTTATTACTATTTGGATTGTCATTTCAAAATTACGAGCATTCACAAAAAGATAAGAAGAACGTATTTCGATTGAGGTTGACTATTATTGTTTTAGGAGCTATAATTTCAAGTCTGTGGATCTACGCTTTGTTGAAAGTCGATTTATTATGGCCAGAAAATTTAACAGCAGATTCAATCATTGCTTTTTTTAATAAAAGTAATAATAGTGAAATGCTTTTGATTCAAGCACCTATTCAAATTTTATTATTATTACTTTTATTATTTAAAACTTTTTCTAAAAAAGGAATGTCATTCCTGAGATTTGCCATGGTCATTATTTTGTTTGACTTGTTTCTGTCTGTCCAGTTAAACTGTTTTTTGACCGTAACTTCAGAAGCAAAAGTGACTTTACTTCAAGAAAAAATCGATAAGTTTCCAGCAGCTTTTCCAGTTCCAAGTGAACCCTTGAGTTCCGTTTCACATCATGGAAATAAAAAACATTATCCGATTTGGTACAACCTTAACATTTTGCAAAAAAGAGTAGCGAATAATGGTTATAATAATTTTAAATTTCGAGCGTATCGATCTTTTAAAGAGCGACAGGATGCTCAAGGAATTTTAAATAATCAGATTCTTTTTGAAAGTGGAAAAACTAAAATAGATTCTTTAGAAAAAGGAGAAGATTCGAATATAAAGATCGAAAACTTTTCTCCAGTTAAAACAAGTGCAACGATTAATTTCGATGAGGATACCGAGCTGACTTTTTTACAATATTATTATCCGGGATGGAAAACTTATCTTGATGGAAAAGAGATAGACTTGTTTTTAAAAGAAGATATTTTTCTGGCAGTGAATGTGCCGAAAGGAAAGCATGAAATCGTTTTTGAATTTTATCCTGAAAATTTCCTAAGCTATTTCTTTGTCAGTGTTTTTGCGATTGTACTAATTCTAATAACCTTGCTTATTTATAGAAAGTGATCCGATTAGTTGTTGGTCATTAGAATGAAAATTCCCTAATGACCAACAAGTTTATTTTTTATACCTTAACGTCTGTTTTGTCATAAATTTTCGTAGCAAGAATATGCTCATAATATCTTTCATAATGCGGAAGAATATTTTCGATGTCAAACTTCTTAGCTTGCTCAAGCGCATTTAATCGGAATTTCTGAAGCATCTCTTCATCACTCAATAAACGAATCGCATTGTTCGCCATTTCATCGATATCACCAACATTGCTAAGGAATCCAGTTTGACCTTCAATGTTTACTTCCGGAAGTCCACCGATATTGGACGAAATAACAGGAACTTCACAAGCCATTGCTTCCAAAGCTGCCAAACCAAAACTTTCGCTTTCTGAAGGCATGATAAACAAATCAGAAATAGCAAGAACTTCTTCTACAGCATCTTGTTTTCCTAAAAAACGAATCTCATCACACAGACCTATTTCTCTACAAAGGTCTTCGACATTTTGACGCTCCGGTCCATCGCCGATTAAGAGTAATTTCGAAGGAACTTTGGCATATACTTTTTCGAAAATCTTGACCACGTCACGGACTCTTTTTACTTTTCTAAAATTTGAAACGTGTACCAAAATTTTTTCACCATCTGGAGCAATGGCCTTTCTGAAATGATCTTTATTTACTCTACGGAATCTTTCAAAATCTATGAAATTGTAGATCACTTCGATGTCATTGTTGATATCAAAAAGATCAAGCGTTTGTTTCTTTAAACTCTGAGAGACAGCGGTAACACCGTCTGATTTATTAATTGAAAAAGCAACGACAGGTGCAAAAGTTCGATTGCTGCCCACTAACGTGATGTCGGTACCGTGGAGCGTCGTGACCGTTGGGACATAACGACCTTCCGTTAGCAAAATTTTCTTTGCCATATAAGCTACCGTTGCATGCGGGATCGCATAGTGAACATGTAAAAGGTCAAGGTTTTCGTATTTCACTACATCGACCAATTTACTAGTAAGAGCGGTATCATATGGTGGATATTCAAAAAGCGGATAATCCGCAGAGCTTACTTCATGGTAGAAAACGTTTTCCTGAAAGTTTATCAATCTTGCAGGTTGACGATAAGTGATAAAATGAACTTGATGCCCTTTGCGAGCAAGCCCTTTGCCAAGTTCTGTTGCAACTACACCACTACCACCATAAGTAGGATAACAAACAATGCCAATCTTCATTTTTTTCATAATATAATAGTCTCGTTCTCTATTGAATGCGTAAAAATAAAACAGATCAGTAAATGATCAAAATAGCTTATTGATAATTCCTTTATTAACATTAACGCTAGTTAAATATTTTCTGGCGGATATTGTTTAAGATAAAGTAAAAAAGGTGCTCTATCGTCTCAGGTAGAACATTAGAAAAAACGGCATTCGGTCTTAGGTTTTCGTTTTGTCGAATGCCTAAGACCGAATGCCGTTTTTCTTAAAATTAAAATACCTACAAAAACCAACTTGATAAACAATATTATTAAGCTGAAATTCGGAATGATACTTATTCTGCTTTGATCAATTTTATAATTTGAGATTGATCGTTGGCTAAGACTCTTACAAAATACATTCCGCCAGCCTGATTGTTCAAATCTAGTTGATATTTTTTAGATGTTAACTGCTCACGTGGCGATTCGTAAATCACTTGTCCAATCACATTTAGGATTTGAACAACAACCTCTGCTGATTGATTCAGCTCTAAAGAAAGCTCTGTCTGTCCTGATGTTGGATTTGGTGCTAAAAGAATATTTGCAAAATTAGTATTCAAATCTTCAATACCAACAAAAAGATCTACAGTGATCATGATGATGTCTGAACAACCATTTACATCCGATACGGTGATCGTGTAATCGCCTTGCGGAAGATTTGTAACAGTAGCTGTAGAATCACCATTACTCCATTCGAAAGAGTAAGGGCCTTCTCCTTCACCAGGATTAATCGTCACTTTTCCGTCGCTTGATCCTTCATTTGTAACTCCGGTTACATTAGTATCAAGATCTAGGTTAGGAGGGCAGATACCTAATTCTACATCTACTACTTGCTCACAGCCAAGGCCATCGGTAATACTTACGGTATAAGTACCTGCTGAAATATCGTTTGGTGCGTTTGGATCAGACCAGGAAATAGTATAAGGTTCTGTTCCTTGAGTCGGATCAATTTCTATAGAACCGTCACCAGCTCCCGCAGAAGATTCATAATTCGTCGTGATGTCTAAACCAAAATCAGCAGGACACCCAATGATGTTAATGTTGTCAAGGTCAATCCAATAATCACCAGCTCCCCAAGTTGCAACAAATTTGATTTTGATATATTCGCCAGCATAAGCATCCAAGTCGACCAATCTGTTGGTCATCACTGTAGAAGGAACATGGTTGTCCATGTTTACCGTTTGCAATGTTGTATACGTTTCACCACAATCAGAAGAAATCTGTACTTCCAACATATCGCCAGCTGATAAAACCGTAGCGGTTGTACCTGCGCTCCAGTTCGTATATCTATAATCATAAGTTAAACTATCTCCAGGGTTGATTGGGCCAATGATTGGAGAAGTCGCTTCGTAGTTTTGGTCACCACTGTAAATATTATCATAAATGACAACAGATACATTGTTATGAACATTTCCGATTCCAAAGTCACTTGTCACCCAGCCATCAGGAAGTACACCTGTTTCAAAGTCTTCCATGATTGGTAGAGCTGTAGGTATGATCGTTGAAAATACTGTAGAAGCAGAATCATTTACTACGTTCAATTCTCCAGCTAATTCAGTCCATGCATTAATGTTGAAATCGGTACTAAAAGAACTTGAACTAAAAGGTGTTGTAAAAGTATAAGAACCGATGGCTCCTGAATTAAGGACTAAAGAGCCAACGTTTTCTGTTACGACTGTTCCATCATTAACTTGGTAGGATACGTCGAAACCTACTTGTCCGTTTGTTCCTGAATTTCTAATTTCTATCGTCACGAAATCTTCATCATCACCGCATTCTGAAGTAGAGGAGTTCGATACGGATAAAGTTGCTAAGTCATCAGCAAACACAGGAGAGATTAAAATATCATCAATCCCTACTCCTTCATTAGAAACGGATCCATCTGAATCGAAAGCGAATCTAAATCTAACCATTGATTCTCCAGCCATTCCAACTAAGGTATGCTCTGCATTGATCCAGTCTTCAGAATTTCCAGCCCAAACATCTCCCAGGTTTTGGAAAGTATTTGTGAAGTTATACCAGTTAACTCCTGTGTTTAATGCACCAACTTTTTCCCAGGTCATTCCTCCGTCAACAGTCGATTCTAACCAGGCACCATCAAAACTCGTTTCAGTGTCAAAGTTGATAGCGAAGTTGATAATTGGATCATCTGTTAATCCTGAAAAATCAAAACATGGAGAGACGATATAGGATAATTCGCTATTACTATGGTTGCCAGTTAAGTTTGTTACAAATGCATTTACTCCAGAAGCAGCAGAACTAATTTCAAAAGCTTCAGGTGTTCCAAAATCCCAGGTAGAAT
Organism: uncultured Saprospiraceae bacterium; assembly: GCA_937921595.1. GTDB lineage: Bacteria > Bacteroidota > Bacteroidia > Chitinophagales > Saprospiraceae > JAHDHW01. The sequence goes on along the minus strand of CAKZTD010000030.1, from coordinate 31,917 downwards.
TCTCACTGATTTCTTCATCTATTTTCCATCCGCCATCCCAGGTTTCGAAGTTTATAAAATACGGAAGATCAGATACTGTAGGAATATTGGTAACGGTATAGCTTGAAGAGTCATTGTTGATGTTGCCGTCGTTTTCAAGTTCGGTCCAAGCAACAATCTCATATTGACCGGCTACTGAAAAGTCAAAACTAGTTTCAAACTCTATCGTTATTGTACTGTCATTACTTAAGATGCCAGTATAAAAACCATCGAGAGGTTGAGTCACACCAGCGTCAATATTGTTGACTGCATATTTAAAAGGAATCAGAGATTGTGGTTCGCTACCAAAATTCTTTAAAGTTACTTCTACTGTTTCACTTCCGAGACCACATTGAGATTCAGGTGTTAGTATTTCAATGATTCCTACATCAATCAACCAGATTGTTTGAAAAGAGATCGGACCGATAACGGCACTGGAATCTCCATTGTCACAATTTAAAGAAACATAAAAATCATATTGAGTGTCTTCGTCTAAACCAGAGATGTTAAGCGTATTGTTGGCAGTAGAAATCATTGCTCCAGTACCAAGAGGAAAGCCCGTGGTATCATATTCTACAGTATAGATTCCCGATGAGTCTGATGCCGTCCAGCTAATGTCTACATCTGTTCCGCCAATTTCATCAACAGTAACGAAGCTAGGTCCAGGACAGGTAGGACATGCAAAAAAGGTAAACACCTCACCAGTTGCTGGGAAAGGCCCATCTTCAAAAATAATAACCTGAGAAGGATCTAGTAATTCGTAAGTAACTTCGTTTTCGAAATTACCAGGACTATAAGTAACGGTTACAAAGTCGTTTGTGTTTGCATCGAAGGTAAATGTAGCATCGTCTCCGCCTGCAATAGTATAGGTGTTGACGGTACCTCCAACATTGACTGTTAAAGTAGAGCCATTCCATCCATCCCCGAAAGAATCGAAGAGATTTAAGGTGTAGGTACATTGGCTAAAGCCTGCAGTAGTAAAACCAGCAAAGGCTAGTAGTAAAAGCCAAAACTTTGGCTTTACAGAAAAAGGAGAAAGGTGTAAATGTTTGAACATCATAAAAAGGATTTTTGTAATAAGTTCTTATACGATAGAACTGTGAAAATAGTTCTATTTTTTTACACTCCAAAACAAATAGGAGCTGGGCATAGAGGTATACAGTTCTAAATTTTTATCTTTTTGAATAATAAAACAGCCTCCTAGGTGTTTTACCTATTAAGAATAGTCTTTTTCCAAAAGCGTCTTATTCGTTAATCTATTTTTTTTATTTTCGGCATAATTCTTTTGCTTTTTATAGAAAAGAGAACAAAATTGCGAAGTGAAATCTTGAGATTGTTGTTCTCCGTAGGCGAAAATATTGGGTTTTGATTATTTAAAGTTAAATAAAAAGAAAGAAGAGAAATTGTTAAAAGCTCAAATTAGTAGAGGAATCGTCGTGAATTATCATGGACTTATGACTTTGGCTTAAACAATATCGATTAATTTGGTGTTTTAAAACGGATATGTTATCAGACGAACTTTTTCTGGTGAATATTGAATAAGAAAATAAAATATTATACGTGGCTATTTACTCAATTAAGGATTTGGAAAAGTTATGCGGCATCAAGGCCCATACCATCCGTATTTGGGAGCAACGTTATAGTATAATCAAGCCGGAGAGAACCAATACTAATATTCGATATTATCAAGATACCGATCTCAAGTTGTTACTTAATATTGCTTTGCTTAATCGGAATGGTTTAAGGATTTCCAAGATTGCAAAGATGACTAAAGATGAGATTGCGAATAAGGTCGCTGCAATTTCTGAAGTTGACTTTGCTCACAGTACTCAATTGGATGCCTTGACGATTTCGATGATTGAAATGGATGAGTACAAATTTGATCGAATCATTTCTACCAATATACAGCAGTTAGGTTTTGAACAAACGATGCTTCAGGTAATCTATCCTTTCTTGGATAAATTAGGTGTTCTTTGGTTGACTGGGTCGATTAACCCTGTGCAAGAAAACTTTATGAGTAGCTTGATTCGTCAAAAAATCATCACAGCTATCGATAATGAGCCTTTTGCACATGGAAATGATACCAAAAAGTTTATCATCTATTTGCCTGAAGGTGAGAGTCAGGAGCTGAGTTTGCTGTTTATGCATTACCTACTTAAAGCTCGAAAAAACAAAGTTTTATATCTTGGATTAAATATTTCAGTCAACGATTTGGCTGATGCCTGTCAGATACATCAACCGGACTATATTTTTACGATGATAACGGAAAGTTACTCGAAAAGTCCGGTACAACGTTACGTAGATGAGCTTTCTTCTACATTTACAGATTCCAAAATACTACTGTCTGGTTATCAGGTTGTTGCGCAGAATGTAAGATCTACTGATAACATTACCGTTCTAAAATCCCTTGATGAAACCATCGATTTACTGGATGGTAATAGATAATGGTCCTACATTTTATCCTTCTCTAGCTAAGTCTTTCCAAAAATACATTATAAAATTTTGCCATTTTACTTCTTCTAGTCAACATAAGCTGTAAATTTGCGCAAAATTCATTTTTTAATTAAAACAAATATTCAATCGATGAAAGTACTTTCAAAATTAATGATCGTTTTTCTTGCGCTTACACTTATTGTATCTTGTAAGAACACACCAGAAGGAACAAAGGCTAAAGTAGGTGATGCTGCTACTGAACTTGCTAAAGCGACTGCTGCTGCTAAAAACTTTGCTGTTTCTGATGGAACTATTCACTGGACTTCTACTAAAGTAGGTGGTCAGCACAGTGGAACTATCAAAGTAAAAGAAGGAAAATTGGCTACTGAAGGAGGAAACTTAACTAGTGGTAAATTTGCAATAGATATGGCTTCAATTGATGTGACTGATGGCACAGAAGGTGAGATGAAAACAAAATTATTAGGTCACCTTGCTTCTGGAGACTTTTTTGATGTTGCAAATAATCCTATGGGGAGTTTTGCTATTGTATCTGTTGCAGCAACTCCAGGTAACGAAGCGTCTACTCATAACATTACAGGAAACCTTACACTTAAAGGAATCACTAAGAGTGTAACTATCCCTGCGAATGTAATTATTGCTGGTGACCAATTATCTGCCGTGACTCCTAAATTCACAATTAATCGTACAGAATGGGATGTGAAATATGGATCAGGTTTGATTGGTACTGCTGCTGATAAAATCATTCACGATGAAATTTCTCTTGTAATTAACTTGGAGGGTAAAGCTGGGTAATCTTAAAGAGATAATTTTTTAAAAGCAGGTCGATAACATTATCGACCTGCTTTTTTATTTTAACCAACTTCTAGACTAGTTCATTAGTAATAAGTAATAAAATTCACTAATTTGTAATCTCGACATTCTTTTCAATCAAAACGAAAACCCTATTCAAGGATTATGGATTTTAGAAGACTATTCGATATTTTTCAATATCAATTAGCCAGATATCCTCAAAAGACAGCCTTGGCACATCAGGAAAACGGTAAATGGAAACGGTTTTCCACAGTGCAATGTATTGACCAAATTAATAGGGTCAGTGCGGCCTTGATTGATTTGGGATTGAGTAAAGGTGATAAGGTCGGGTTGCTTTTTGAATCAGGAAGTGCTTATTTTAATTTTCTAGATTTCGGAATGTTGCAAATCGGGATCATCAGTGTGCCGATACATGCTAATGTCAGGCAAGGAGAATTGACCCATATTTTAAAAGATGCAGAGATTCAAATATGTATTACTTCTTCGAAAAACTTATATGAAAAAGTTGCAACGCTTACCGATCAGGTTGTTTCCCTAAAGAAAATATTTTGTTTGGAGCCGATTGAAAATGTTCCTTCCTGGGAGAATTTAATTCAACATCCAGTCAATAAACATCTTGCTGTATTTAATGACATGAAGTCCTTGATTCATGAAGAAGATATTGCAACAATTATTTACACTTCGGGGACATCCGGTACTCCAAAAGGAGTTGTTCTTTCCCATAAAAATATCGTGAGTAATATCAAGTCGACTATATCATTGGCTCCGGTTAATTGTGATAAACGCGTGATTAGTTTTTTGCCGATGAGCCACATCTTTGAACGGATGGTGACCTTTACTTATATTGCTGTTGGTGCATCTGTTTTTTATGTGGATCGCATCGAAAATGTAATTCCAGTTTTGAAGGATGTCAAGCCACATTATTTTACAAGCGTTCCTAAATTGTTGGAAAGAATTTATGATGATATTCTTGATAAAGGAGAAGAGATGGGAGGAATGGGGAAAAGAATTTTGCATTGGTCACTTCGGCTTGGTGAGCGATATCAAGGTAAAAAAGGAAGAGGTTTATTTTATTATTTTAAACTTAAGTTAGCAAGTGTTTTGGTTTACAGAAAGTGGAGAAAAGCACTGGGAGGAAAAGTAGAAGGGGTGATGGTTGGTGCTGCTGCTCTTCAACCAAAACTAGGTCAATTATTTTCAGCAGCCGGGATAGAAATCCGGGAAGGTTATGGACTTACAGAAACATCTCCGGTGATTGCTTTTAATAGGTTTGAACCAGGTGGTGTTCAATATGGAACGGTGGGAATTCCGATTCCAGGAATCCGGATTAAAATAAATGAACCAAATGAAAATGATGAAGGAGAAATACTGGTGAAAGGGCCGGGGGTGATGCAAGGGTATTATAAGAAACCAGATTTAACTAAAAAAGTACTGACAGAAGATGGCTGGTTTCATACTGGAGATGTTGGAAAAATAGTAAATAAAAGATTTTTAAAAATTACAGATCGTAAAAAAGATATTTTTAAAACATCGTCTGGAAAATATGTTGCACCTCAAGTATTAGAAAGATTGTTGGATAGCTCTTCTTTTATTGAAAATAGCTTTATCGTCGGCTTTAATAAACCTTATGTAAGTGCCTTGGTCGTTCCTAATTATGTTCGTTTAAAAAGCTGGTGTGAAGCGAATAATGTTCATTGGACTGCTCCGCAATTTATGGCTATTAATCCTAAGGTTTTAAAATTTATGGATCAGCAAATAAGTTTGCTTGGTGAGTCACTTACGAATACTGAAAAGATAAAAAAATTTGTTTTGTTACATGAGCCTTGGTCGGTAGAGTCTGGAGAAATAACTCCAACCTTGAAACTGAAACGATCGGAAATTGTCAAAAAATATGAAAAAGAAATCGAGGACTTGTATGAAGGAGAAGTAAGCTAAACTGTCTCTGAAAAACAAAACATATAGATTACAAAGGAAAACTAAAAAAAAACACTTATTTTAACAAAATATAAATTTCGTAAGACCAAATATTAAAATAACATGGAAGTTACACGTCTTTTTGATTACATCTATTACCAGCAAAAACATCACCCGTTAAAAAAATCTGTAGGCTATAAACACAATGGAGCCTGGACGTATTTTAGTACCGAGGAGATGATTGACGCAGCAAATAAGGTGAGTCATGGTTTGAGGAAGCTAGGCCTGAAAGCAGGTGATAAAGTTGCCTTGGTTACTTATAAGAATCGACCAGAGTGGATGATGATGGATATTGGAATGCAACAATTAGGAATCATTACGGTGCCTGTTTATCCAACGATTAGTTCGTCAGAGTATGAGTATATTTTTAATGACTCAGAAGTGAAGTATTGTTTTGTAGGAGAAGGAGATTTGTTTGATAAAGTAAAAAAAGCTCAGGCTAGTGTCTCTAGCTTAAAAGATATTTACACGCTTGATAAACAGGAAGGTCGGAAGTATTGGAAAGACTTGTTTGTAGATGGAGATGCTGCAGAGCTTCAAGCGATTAAAGATGCCATTAAACCAGAAGAGCTAGCAACAATTATTTATACCTCGGGCACGACTGGGAACCCAAAAGGAGTAATGCTCTCGCATAATAATATCGTTTCTAATGTTGCTAATGTAAAAACGCTTCTTCCTGTTAGTAAGGGAGAGAAAGTAATGAGTTTCCTTCCCATCTGTCATATTTTTGAACGTAGTGCTTCGTACTCTTATGTCCATAATTGTGTGGAAATAGTATTCACTGGGACAGATAATCTTGGTGGTGAAAGCGGAGATCTACAAACGGTTAAACCGCATTTTTTCACAACCGTTCCAAGACTTCTTGAAAAGGTTTATGAAAAGATATACAATAAGGGGTTGGCTTTGTCGGGAGCTAAAAAGAAATTATTCTTTTGGGCTTTAGGTCTGACGGATAATTATGTTTTTGATAAAAGTGCTTCTGGACTAGGTGCGATAAAATGGAGTGTCGCAGATAAGTTAATCTTTAGCAAATGGCGTGATGCACTTGGTGGAAATGTCAAAGGAATATTGACTGGAGCTGCTGCTTGTCCTTCTAAGATAATCAGAGTGTTTTCTGCTGCAGGAATTCCGGTTAGAGAAGGTTATGGTCTTACTGAAACTTCTCCTGGTTTGACGATCAGTGGCTTTGAGAAAAATGAAGCGATGATCGGAACGGTTGGAGCGGCATTACCTTCAGTGAATTTGCTAATTGATGCTAGTGAAGGAGATTATCGAGATGGGGAAGGTGAAATTTTAGCGCAAGGACCAAACATCATGATGGGGTATTATAATAAGCCAGAAAAAACAGCTGAAGTAACCAAAGAAATTGATGGAGAAAAATGGTTTAGAACTGGAGATATTGGTAAAATGATAACAGGGGCAGGAGGAAAACAGTTTTTAAGAATTACAGATCGTAAAAAAGAATTGCTTAAAACTTCTGGAGGTAAATATGTAGCGCCAGCTCCGATTGAAAATAAATTTAAAGAAGATTTTTTAATCGAACAAATGATGGTCGTAGGAGAAAATCGAAAGTTTGTTTCTGCATTGATCGTTCCTGCTGAAGAAGCATTACAAGATTGGTGTAAGAATAATGGAGTTGCATGGACTTGTTGTGCAGATGCGATCAAGGATGAAAAAGTACATGCACAATTTCAAAATGTGGTCAATCAATTTAATCCAGAATTTAGCCATATTGAGCAAATCAAGAAATTTACACTTATCGACGCGTCTTGGGAGCCAGTAAAAGCGGATGGCTCAAAAGCGGAATTAACACCGACCATGAAACTCAAGCGACGAGTGATCCTCGAGAAATATGGAAGTCATATTGATGAAATGTACACTTAGCAGAGGTTGGCAGAGAGGAGTGAGAGTTGAAGAGTGAGTGAGACTCCTTAACTTTCACTCCTCTCTACTGGTTTTTACCCCACGTTAGATTATTTATTTTTATTAAGTATTTCTCCCTCATTTTTATAAGGTTAGTTGCGTTTTTAACACTTTTTGGAAGGGTTTTTGCAGTTCTTTCTTGTCTCAAGGTACTATTGAGGCATGATTAAAACAAAAAAACAAACACTGAAATGAACATTATGACAAACCGCATTGCGGTTATCCTCTACCTGCTTGTCATTACGCTAACTCTTTCTTGTCGTGAAGAATTGGAACTAGTTACCAATCCTAGCGATTTTGTAAAAGAAAAAAGAGAAGAATTAGGTGATAGAATCCAAATTGCGATTGCACAAAATCCAGATTCTTTTCCTGTCTTACCAAATATTCCACCATACGATACGACTGTATACTGGTATGTACAGACTTTGTATAATCAGGCGACTAACTCTTTGCGGTTAGATCATTTGGCAACGGATGATAATCATTGGGATTTTGATCGCCCATGGAGAGTAACGATTCTTGATGATCCAGGCTTGAATGCTTTTGGAGTTCCTGGCGGGCATTTTTATATTTCGACCGGATTTTTAAAAGCACTGGAAACAGAACATGAGTTGTATTATGTTTTGGCTTTTGAAGCTATGCTAATTAATGAACGAACATTACTCAATCGCTTGATTACAGAGCACAACACAAATAAGCTTTCAAATATTGGAAAGCGAATTCCAAATGATGACGGAACCGATGCTTTTACTTTAGCAATGACTTTGAGTAATCTTCTTTTTGATGAAAGTGAAGTGATGCAGAATGATGAGTACACAGCTAATCAAATTTGTAGCAGCTCTATTTTTAATAGGCAAGGAATCCTATCGGTTTTAGATCGGTTACAAAATGATTCAACATTTAAATGGTTGGAAAACCGATACTATGATAGTCCGACTAGAAGAGATTATGTTCAGCTTGTACTTGACCCAGGGGGCTGTGGAAGCTTCATTCAGAATGGAGGGTATGAAAGATATGTGTTGAGTGTGTTGGAGTAGACAAATTAATAGAGGAGCAGAGTAACAAGTTAGCAAGTTTTGTTCACTTACTAACTTGTTACATTGTTCACTTGTTTTACCTTCCCATATGTACCAAAAGTACTGAAATATCAGAAGGAGAAACACCACTGATTCTACTTGCCTGACCAATCGTATGTGGTTTCATCTGGTTTAACTTTTCCCGCGCTTCTGCAGAAAGTGAAATGATAGATTGATAATCAAAATCATCTTTTAGTTTTACTTCTTCCAAACGATTCATCTTCTCTACCATCTCTTGTTCCTTTTGAGTATAACCTTCATATTTTAGATTGATACCAGCAAGGTTGATGCACTCGGAATCGTAATTGCTTAAGAAGGTTCCTAAATCTGAGATGCTGACTTTTAGCTCTTCTATTTCTACTCCTGGTCGAGCCAGAATGGTTTGTATTTTTACCTTTTGTTTAAGCGGAGCAGAATTTTTTGACTCCAGATATCCGTTGACCTCATTTGGATCAACACTCGTCTTTCTAAGGAATTTTTCAATCTCGGCAACCTTAGTATTTTTTTCTTCTACCCGAATCATTCGTTCTTCCATGTTCAGCATACCCAAGGCCTGAGCTAGAGGCGTTAAGCGTAAATCCGCATTATCTTGTCGAAGTAAAATCCGGTATTCTGCTCTAGAAGTAAACATTCGATAAGGTTCGTTCGTCCCTTTGTTGACTAAGTCATCGATCAATACACCGATATAAGCTTCTGATCTTTTTAAAACAAAAGCCTCTTCTTCATTTACTGCTCGGTGTGCATTAACTCCTGCCATTAGTCCTTGACAAGCCGCTTCTTCATAACCCGTTGTACCATTGATCTGTCCAGCGAAGAATAGATTTTTTACGAGACGAGTTTCTAAAGATATTTTCAATTGAGTAGGTGGAAAATAATCGTACTCAATCGCATAACCAGGACGGAACATTTTTGCATTTTCAAAACCACGGATTTTTGTCATGGCTTTAAATTGTATATCCTCTGGGAGAGAAGATGAAAAACCATTGACATAGATTTCGCATGTATCCCAACCTTCTGGTTCTACAAAAAGCTGATGGCGATCCCGATCTGCAAATCGATCAATCTTATCTTCAATAGAAGGACAATATCTTGGTCCAACCCCTCGGATTCTTCCATTAAACATTGGCGACCGATCGAAACCAGTTCGCAAAACATCATGTACTTCCTTACTGGTGAAAGTAATATGACAAGGTCTTTGTTTTTTTAACTTCGGTGTTTTTGTAAAAGAAAACTGAGAAGGATCTTCATCTCCAGGTTGTTCGTCCATCACTGACCAGTCTAATGATCGCCCGTCTACTCTCGGAGGTGTCCCTGTTTTCATTCTTCCTGATTCGAAACCAAGTTCGAGGAGCTGCTCTGTAATTCCTTTCGCTGCTCGCTCTCCTGCACGACCACCGCCAAATTGTTTTTCACCGATATGAATCAGTCCATTTAGAAAAGTACCATTGGTAAGAACAACAGATTTACTTTCGATTTCTAAACCAATAGAAGTTCTAACTCCTTTGACGACTCCATCTTTAACAACTAAGCCCGTAACCATCTCTTGCCAAAAATCAATATTGGTATTTCCTTCCAACATATGCCGCCATTTTCCGGCAAACATCATTCGATCACTTTGAGCTCTTGGGCTCCACATTGCTGGACCTTTGGATCTATTCAGCATTCTGAACTGAATCATGGTGTGATCCGTGACGATGCCTGAGTATCCTCCTAATGCATCTACCTCTCTTAATATTTGCCCTTTCGCCACTCCACCCATTGCAGGATTGCACGACATCTGAGCAATCGTATTCATATTCATAGTCACGAGTAATACTTTTGACCCGAGGTTTGCGGCTCCTACAGCAGCTTCACACCCCGAATGTCCAGCACCAACAACGATCACATCATATTTTGGAAACATAGTATTTTTATTTTTTACTAATTATTACACGATTTTTATCATGAAGTACCTCTCTTTTCCTTTAATTCTCCGCAAAATTACGACTTTTTCAACAATAAAATTGAGTGGATTCATTGATTTGAATAGATGTAACACATTTACATGAAAAATCGTTTTAGTATTGTAATTTTATATTTGATTTAAAAAGGTCTAATTAATTCACAAAATACGAAGACCTGAAGTTTGATAATCACCGATTTATGAAAAGACAAGCACTCGAAACAGATCAGAAAGCATTGGAGATCAATTTGGATGATCGTATTTATGGTACCTTCTCGGAAATTGGTGCTGGACAAGAAGTAGCAAGGTACTTCTTTCAAGTAGGCGCAGCAGCAGGTACAATAGCAAAGACGATGTCTGCTTACGATAAAGTTTACTCAGATAAAATTTATGGAACAGAGGCTTCGGGGAGATATGTTTGCGAATCTCGTTTATATAAAATGCTGGATCACGAATATGGTCTAATGGAGTCACGGTTGCAAAACCAAAGACCTGAGACAAAGTTTTTCGTATTTGCAGATACTGTTTCTGCGATTAACTATACCCGAACGATTAAAGGAGATGGCTGGTTAGGTATTCGGTTTCAATTAGATCCAGAAGGCGAACCTAATGAGATCGTTTTACACGCTAGGATGTTGGATCAGGATAATAAATTACAACAACAGGCGATTGGTGTTTTAGGTGTAAACCTAATTTATGCTTGCTATCATTATAATAATGATGCGGAAGTGATGCTTCAATCTTTGATGGATAATTTGCATGATCGAATGGCCATTGACATGGTCCGGATATCAGGACCAGATTTCAAAGACTTGGATAACCGCTGGTTGAGTTTGATGTTGGTGAAACATGGCCTAAGTACAGTCGCAATGTTTGGGCCTGATGGGAAAAATATTCATGCTTCAGAATTTTTGTATAAAAAATGTGTACAAGTAGTAAGAGGAAGTTATCGACCAGCAACCTTGGTAAATCAAGATATGATCAAGACCAGTTGGGAGCAGTTTCGAGGAGAAGAAGATGTTGATCCAAGGAAGGCAATCTTGTTGACTGAAATTACGCTAGATAATTTATGCTCGACAGGAGAACTGGATGAAAAAGATTTTTTGGACCGAGCTGAAATTTTAAATGCATTGGGTCAAACGGTTGTGATTTCAAACTGTGAAGCGCATCAGAAATTGATCAATTATTTGGCAGATTATAAAGTTCAAAAATTAGGATTAGTTTTGGGGGTTCGGCAACTGCTGGCTTTGATCAGTGAAAAATATGAAGAGAACAAGGACGGTCGACTATTGACTGCTTTTGGGGAATTGTTTACTAGAAATGTAAAACTCTATGTTTATCCAGCGATGCAAGAAGGAAGTGAGGAGCTAATGACTTGTAAGAATTTACCAGTTCCCGAAGGAATTAAATTTTTATTCCAACACCTTATGGATAGTGGACACGTTTGTGATATTCAAGGATTTAAAAAAGAATTCTTGCATATTTTTTCAAAAGATGTGTTAGAAAAAATTAAAACAGACGAAGCGGGTTGGGAAGAGATGGTGCCACCAAAAGTTGCTGCTCTAATTAAAGAGGAGTTTTTATTTGGCTTCCCAAGTCAACAAATGGTATTTGAATATTAATGCTAAATTAATTGGTTTTATGTAGTTCTAAAATAAATTTACAATCAAATAAAAAAGAATGAGATTGATTATCTGGATGATGTTGTTAAGTTTTTTAAGTTGTAAAAATACGCCTTCGGAAAACGGAGCAATGAATAAAGAAAAAGTAGATTCCACTCCTGTGAAATTGGTCAATTTGGTCGATGAGAATAAAGTAGAATTAGATTCTACGATCACAGTGGATTATCTGATGGGAAAAATAAATCCTGCTAAAGATAAACGCTTTGTGAAAATTTCGCCAAGCTATGCATCAAATGCCACTATGCTTCTTAGGAAAGAAACCTATGAATCTTTTAAGGCGATGCATGCAGCTGCAAAAAAGGAAGGGATATCGCTGAAAATAATTTCTGCTACCCGTCCATTTTTTCATCAAAAAAGAATTTGGGAAGCGAAATGGAATGGTGTAAGAAAAGTAGAAGGAAAAGATCTTTCTAAAACACATCCTGATGCAAAGAGTCGGGCATTGAAAATATTAGAGTTTAGTTCAATGCCAGGGTCTTCCCGGCATCACTGGGGAACGGATATAGATATCAATGCTTTGACAAACGAGTATTTTGAAAAAGGAAAAGGAAAAAAAGAATATGATTGGTTGGTAGTAAATGGACCAAAGTTTGGATTTTGTCAACCTTATTCTCCTATGGGAAGTGCTCGACCAAATGGTTATCACGAAGAAAAATGGCACTGGTCTTTTTTGCCTATTTCAAAAAAACTTACTGATCAGTATAGACTGCGAATTAAGAATGGAGATATTTCTGGATTTGCAGGATCCGAATCCGCACCTCAGATAGATATTGTCAAAAAGTATGTGCTGGGGATTAATCAGGATTGTTTGTAATTGCTATCTTTGCCATGCCCCACTAATTTAAACTTTGAGAAAAAGAAATGGAATTAGAAAGAGTGATCGGTAGGTATACCGGAGAAGAAAAAGGCCCTTTGTTGATCGTGTTTGGTGCTATGCATGGGAATGAGCCTGCAGGGGTAAAAGCGTTAGAGCTTATGTTGAAAATGCTGGAAGTTGAGCCCATTGCGAATCCGGGATTTAAATTTTGTGGGAGATTACTCGGCTTAATTGGAAATACTAGAGCCAAAGCACAAGGCGAGCGTTACATCAATAAGGATCTTAATCGGCAATGGACCGTTGAGAATGTGAATCGAATAAAAAATGCTTCTATTGATTCGTTAGACGAAGAGGGTTTAGAAATCAAAGAGATTCTCGAATTGATCGAAAAAGAGATTGAGGAGTATCAACCTTCTAAATTAGTTGTACTAGATCTTCATACCACCACCGCATTTGGCGGAATTTTTTCAATACCTACAGACGAAAAAGAAAGTATCAGAATTGCTTTAGAGTTACACGCTCCTGTTGTGAAAGGATTGTTGAAAGGCATTCGTGGGACAACGCTACATTATTTTAATAATAGAAATTTTGATGTAGAAACTGTTGCGGTTTGTTTTGAATCCGGACAACATGAAGAGGAACTTTCTATTAATCGGGCAATTGCAGCGATTACGAATTGCTGTCGTACCATTGGTTGTGTAGAAGCGATTCACATTGAAAATAAACATGACTCATTGTTGATAGAATATTCAAAAAAGTTGCCTAAGCTAGCTGAATTAATGGAAATTCACAATATAAAGCCAGGCGATGATTTTGTAATGATGCCGAATTTTAGAAATTTCCAAAAAATTAAAAAAGGAGAATATCTGGCTAATGATCGGCATGGTAAAATATTGGCCTCAATCGATGGGCGAATTTTAATGCCGCTTTATCAAAAGCAAGGAGAGGACGGCTTCTTTTTAATTAAGACAATGGAAGGTTTTTAAGCTGCCACCTCTTCCAAGCAATCAATAATTGTCTTTAATGCTATAAAAACATACTCGCGACCATCATTAGAAATCATGTCGTCTTCGTCCTGAACTAAAGCATCTTCTACAAAAGCTAGTAAGTCTTCTTGCTCCGTATTTTCAAAAAACACAGTAAGCTTGTCTCTGAATTTTTGATCTTTTTTATCGCTTAAATTTTCCCAATTCTGATCTTCTATTTTTTCAATATCAGTTGGATCGACTAATTCTTGATCTGGATGAAGTTCATGGACAGACTCCCAGATGACAAGCGCAAGAAACATGGTGTATTCTTTTTCGCTTTGAGTCAAAAGGTCAAATCCTTCTGAGAACAAGTATGCTAATAGTGCAGGTTGTTTAGCCTTTAGATTTTGAATATAGTCGTTAAGGTTTTCAGCTTCGCCAATAGCCTCTGATTTTTGATCGATAATGGATTCTGAAATAAATTGCATGTAGTGTTTTTGAAAAAAGAGTTTTAAAAACTAAGATTCTTGATTCGTCAAAGAATCAAATTTAACTATAAATTAGATAGTTTCTCAAGGAGTAATTCGCGTTTTCGAGAAGAAACTTCAATCTGTTCTCCATCGATCATTTCTACCATCCCTTTTTTACCTTTAATAAATTTACGAACACACTCAAGGTTGATAAGGTGGGATTTATGTACTCTAAAAAACCCTTTTGGTATTAATAGATCTTCATAGTGTTTTAACGTTTTTGTAATCAAAACCGGCTTCCCTCCTTTTAAAAAAACAGAGGTGTAATTGCCTTGCGCTTCACAACGAATGATTCTTTCAAATTTCACGAAAGTATATCCATCAATAGTATTCAATGCGATTTTTTGGATTTTTTCAGCAAGTAAAACTCCTCGTAAAGTTGATAACTGTTCTTTGTTTAAAATTCCATTTTTGATAGATTTGTTAACAGCTGTTTGGAGTTCATCAATGTCTATTGGTTTTTGAAGATAGTCAACGACCGTGTATCGAAAAGCTTCGAGCGCATATTCATCATAGGCAGTTGTAAAAATAACAGAGAAGTCTTGCTTGTCTTTGTAGTGGTCAAGTAGGGCAAATCCACTTTTGATTGGCATGTGTATGTCTAGAAAAACCAGTTGAGGTTTAAGTGCTTCTATCTTTTCAATACCTTCATTGACTGAACCCGCCGTACCGACCATCTTTAATTCAGGACAGTATTCTTCGCATAGGCTATGCAATACTTTTCTGCTCTTCGGTTCGTCATCTATGATTAGACATTTCATCAGTATTGGTATATTAACTTAAGAGTTCTAAAACACCATCTATAATATCATTAGTGTCAACAGATTCCACAAGTATTTCTTCCAGGTGAACCATGTCAAGACAACTATCTTCAGGACTGAATCGCTCTAAAAAAGAAGAAACTAAAACAGGGATCATATTAAACATTCGTTGACCTTTATAAAGGATATATTTTTTAGCTTGGATGTTGTATTCTACAAAGTAAAAAGCATTTTCTTCATTGACAATCCGGCAATCAATAATGAGTGGAGATTGTAAAAGTTCTTCTGCTTGGTTACCGTAAAACTCTTTATCGAAAAAAGGATAAGTCAGTTGTTTGTAGTTCAAGCCATTTGCTTTAAATGCCTTTGAAAGTTCGGCCAGCTGTTTATATATTAAAACAGAAGGTAAATTATGTTCAGCTAGTTGGTCATAAGGTTTCCATGATTTGCTTGGAACATCATAGAAGTCCATATCACCAACCCGCAATTTATAATCAAATTTTTTGTAACCAGGAACAACATAGCCAGGGTAATAATATCTAATCCTGTTTTCCATACCATACTCTATTTCTTTGATCATGGTGTAAATTCCAAGGCTATGCTTTTGATAATCCGGATCAAATAAGCCCATGATACTGGCCATGCTTTTTGAGCCTATATCAAAATAACTGATTGCTACCAATTGGTCCCCATCATAAACTGCAATCTCTCGGGTGTTATAGATATTGTCTTCTTCTAAACCGAAAAGAGATTCTCTTAAAGTTCCAGGGATGTATCCTTCAAATCTTTGTTTATGTTTTTGGTAAAGCGCTTGTCGATCACCTTCGAAATGAGGATCACCGATCTCTACTCTAAAACGTCGGTCGTTACGATTTAAAATCTTACGCATTCTCTTTTTAAAGGCGAAATCCTGAAGATCCAATCTCATCCAGATGGTGGAATATACATCATTGTTGAAGCAGAGTATATGACAGGTAAAGATCATCTGCCCCATACGAAACCAGCCTCTATCGAGGTAGTCATCTAGCTCTTCTGGTGGAATGAAAATTGGCGTATGAAGCTCCGTATACATGTTCGTTTGCGTCTATGAGGTCCCTCTGTATTATTGTTTAGGATTTCGTACTACAAAAAAACACTTTTTAAAGGTATGATGCACGAAAACGAAGGCTCTTTTCAAAATTATGTCGAAAAAAAATGATCCAAGATGAATTATTGGGCTAGACGACTAGAATTGTCGTCTAGAAATTAAGGAGTCAGCAAATAATAAAAGGCGTTTACCAAATTGGACAATACTCCAAATCAATTGATTCTTTATAAAAAAAATTGGTCGTTTCTTCAAAGGATGTAGTGTAGTCAGAAACGAAAAATTTAGGTGGTTTTGGAGTGGAGTCATTTAGCAAATCAAATTGCTGAAGTTTTTCTCGAATAGCATGAACAACTACATCATTTGAATCGTAGATTTTTACTTTTTGCTGAAAGTAGGCTTCTATATTTTTTCTAATCAAAGGATAATGTGTACAGGCGAGTAACAAAGCATCAATGTTTTCAAATATCGGATTAGATAAATATTTTTCAATGACTGCATCGCTGATGTTGTCATTGAAAAAACCTTCTTCAATCATTGGAACCAATAAAGGTGTTGCTAAGCTTTCGACTTTTAAGGATGGCCTTGCTTCTAATAATTTGTGTTTGTAGATATTGGATCTGATTGTTGCTTTGGTAGCAATGATCCCTACCTTTTTGTATTCATTGTGATTAGCTACTGCTTCGACCAAAGGATCAATGACATTGATGAAAAGAGCTTGGCCTTCATAAAAATCGAGTAAAACTTTGTAGGCGGCAGAAGATGCAGAGTTGCAAGCGATAACGATCATCTTGCAATTTTTTTCTAATAAAAACTTAACAATCTTGAGACTGTAATAACGTATCGCATCAGCAGATTTTTCTCCGTAAGGAAGGTGGAAAGTATCTCCGAAATAGATGATTTCCTCTTGAGGCAAGTGGCTGAAAATAGCATTGGCGACCGTTAAGCCGCCAATGCCGGAGTCAAAGACTCCTATAGGTTGAGTTTTTTTATGATCTTTTATCAATTAGTTTGCGATTGGAGCCATTCCTAATTTCGCTCTTACTTTATTGGTGATGTTAGTTGATTCATCTGCATAAAGTAATACTTGCATATCCGCATTGAAAACCATAGTCAATCCATCTTCTTTAGCAACTTCTTTGATTGCTGAATCTACTTTTTCCAAGATCGGACTGTATAAGGTTTCTCTTTTCTTTTCAATCTTACTTTGGATTTCTTTTTGGAAAGCTAAGATCTTTTTCTCTTCAGCTTGCATAGTTGCCTGAGCTTCTTGTTGTTGAAGTGGAGATAATATTCCGCTTTCGAAATCAGTCTGAAACTTTTGAGCTTTTTGTTGAGCACCAGCATACATATCTTCAAATTGTTTTTGAAGCTGTTTCTGTAATGTCTCTAAATTAGTATCCGCTTGTTTCGTCTCTGGAAATTCAGCAATGATTTGCATAGAGAAAACATATCCAAACTGTTGTGCATTTACGGTAGTCGTCATTGCAGCGAAAGCAAGGAATAAAAAACTTATTTTAATTAACTTCTTCATGAATATTCTATTTTGTATTTACGAATTGTAATGAGGTTTTAAAAAATCTTTTCGAGTCTAGCCTCATGTGTGTTCCAAAGGATTGCAAAAATAAGACTTTTTAGCCTTTATCTTTTAATTTATAGACCTAATTCTTTCATGAGGTCTTCTGTTTTATCATATTTCGGGTTTGAGAAAATCATCCCCGATGCTGATCCTTTGTCAAAAATAAAGTCGTACCCTTTGCTATTTGCATAGTCTTCGATAGCAGTGTATACTTTATCTTGGATCGGACGAACCAATTCTTGACGTTTTTTAAATAAAGCGCCTTCAGGACCAAATTTGTTCTTTTGCATGTCCCGGACAGCATTCTCTTTGTTCATGATCTCATCTTCTTTCTGTCGGCGAACCTCATCACTAAGTAATACTTGTTCAGCCTGATACTTATTATACATACCTTTAATGATGTCATATTCTTCAGCGATCTCTCTTCTCCATTTTGCTGCTTCGTCATCGATTTTCTTTTGCGCTGATTTGTAGTCATCCATGCTGTTTAAAACCTTGTTGATATCAACGTATGCAATTTTTTGAGCGTCAGTAGTAAAGGCAAACATGGAAACCAATACAAATGCAAATAATATTTTTTTACTCATTTCTTTAAGTGTTATTGAATTCATCATTGTGTGGTGATTTATTTTAATGATTCTAAATTTTTTATAAAAACTAAGGCCTTATCAAATGCCTTTAAAGTCTTCCTAATTATATCTGCCAAAAGTACAATTTTATTGTAAGCTTTCATGAAATTAGACTTTCAGATTATCGCTAGGTAACAAGCAGAAACAGGCGATTTTGCCCTTCGGGAGCTGATTTTCCATTAAAAGAGCGTATTTAATAGCTTAAACGTTGCTAAGGCTTTGCTTTTTTAACTATTGTTTAACGCAGATAGGTTACATTTTGTGGGGAATAAAACTAAATGGTCGGATTCTTATTGGGTGTCTCTTTTGGGGAGACGAAACTTGAATATCTGCTCTTTGTCTTTTTCAGGATCTTTATTTCTTCATCCAAACATCTCGCTGAGGGAATGGTATCGTGATGTTGTTCTCTCGGAAAGCTTTATCGATTTCGAAACGAATATCACTTTTTATATCTTCGATAACGACAAAGTTTCGAGACCAAAAATGCAATTCGAAATCCAAAGAAGAATCTCCAAAATTTGTAAAACGAACGATAGGTGCGGGGAATTCTAAAACATAAATATTGTCTTTTGCAACTTGAATTAAAACATCTTTGACCGTTTGGGTATCTGAACCGTAAGCTACTCCTACTGAAATATTAAAACGAACCTTGTCATCATAATGACTCCAGTTGATCACTTTGTCGGTGATGAGTTTTGAATTGGGAACGATGACGGTGACATTGTCTCTGGTTTCGACGATCGAAGTCCTTAACCCGATGTGCTTTACTGTACCAACCAAACCTTCGATTTCTATCATCTGCCCAATTTCGACCGTTCGTTCTGTTAGCAAGATGATACCTGAAAAGAGGTCATTGAAAGTCTGCTGTAAGCCTAATCCAACACCAACCAATAGGGCTGCCATTCCCCCCAGTAATACCGTCATTTCAAGACCTAAGGCTTGAGCAGAGATGAAAAAGGCGATGACATAAATGATGTATTTTACAAATTGATTGATTGCATATTGAGAACCCTGATCAACTTCGCTCTTTCTAAAATAACTGAACAAGACAAGCTTCGTAATGATCCACGCTGAAAGTCGAGCAATTAAAATGATAAAGATGACGGTAAAAATTCCAGAGAGTTTTAGTTCAAAACTTCCAATGTTAAAGATATGATCATTGAAGTTTTGGATTATCAGAATGATCGCTAATACATATAAAGCGTATTGGACATTCTGAGAGATTTGCTTTTCGTTAAATTCATTCTTAGGAGAGGAGTCTTTTTCCTCAATTCCTTCCCTACTTTTTTCATAATTGTAAATCAAAAACTTAGAAAAGAACCAATCGAGAAGGCGAGCAAATTCAATAATTAAGATGACTTTTAGAATAGTTGTAATACTAATCGTAATTTTGTTCGTCTCGTATAAGATGTAATCTAAACCCAGACTCCAGCTTAAGCCAATTAAAAGAATTAAAAAGAAAATAATCAGAATGAGCCGATTGACTTTGTTTTTATTTTTTAATTGTTCCGGTGTTTTTCCGAAAACACGAGGTAGTAATTTTTTTACAATAAAAAAGTATAAACTAATACAGACGATTATCGTAATGGAACCAGCTATGATATCCAGATAGGTAAAGTCTTTGTCGCCGATATTGAAAAAAAATTGATTTAAAAAATCCATAATATTTTAGCTGGAGGGTTAGCGTATCATAAAAGTATAAAAACAATCTATAATATCACACCATTCATGAAAGTACAAGGTAATATAATCGATATAGAAAGACAGAATATTTTTTTTGGAGAAATAAGCATCGAAAACGGAAGAATCCTTTCGATCGAAGCGAAAGCTGGTGAAAGTGATCAATTTATTTTACCAGGCTTTGTAGATGCACATGTTCATATTGAAAGTTCCATGCTAGTCCCTTCGGAATTTGCAAAACTCGCAGTCTGTCATGGAACCGTTGCAACCGTTTCTGACCCACATGAAATCGCAAATGTAATGGGGGTAGCTGGTGTAGAGTATATGATCGAGAATGGAAAAACTGTTCCTTTCAAATTTAATTTTGGAGCACCTTCTTGTGTACCTGCAACTAGCTTTGAAAGTGCAGGGGCAATTATCGGCGTGGAAGATATTGAAACCCTTTTGAAAAATCCGGATATTTTATACCTGGCAGAAATGATGAATTACCCAGGAGTTTTGTTTGAAGATAAAGACGTAATGGCGAAGATTGCTATAGCCCATCGTTTAGGGAAACCAGTTGACGGTCATGCTCCAGGACTTAGAGGGGCGGATGCTAAAAAATATATTGACGCCGGAATTTCAACCGATCATGAATGTTTTACTTATGAAGAGGCGCTGGAGAAATTAGGCCTTGGAATGAAGATCTTGATCAGAGAAGGTAGTGCTGCAAAAAATTTCGAAGCTTTAATTCCGCTTTTATCAGAACATTCGGATCGGATTATGTTTTGCTCTGATGATAAACATCCGGATGATTTGATCGAAGGGCATATCAATCAATTGGTTGTTAGGGCATTAGAAAAAGGGCATTTTGTTTTTGATGTTTTAAAAGCAGCTTGTATAAATCCGGTGAAACATTATAACCTAAATGTTGGCCTTTTAAAAGAAGGCGATCCTGCAGATTTTATAATTGTCGAAGATCTAAAAACATTCAAAGTCAAAGAGACTTACATTGATGGACAGCTTCTAGCTAAAGCGGGGGAAAGTTTTATTAAAACTTCGCCAGTGAAAGTGATTAATAATTTCCTGGCAAACCCAAAAAGGGAAAAAGATTTTCAGATTGCAGTAGAAGGTGAAAGTATCCGAGTGATCGAAGCAATCAACGGCGAAATTGTCACGAATTCTTTAATCGCTCCAGTAAATAATATAGATGGTTTTGCTCAATCAGACATTGAGCAGGATGTTTTAAAAATGACAGTAGTTAACCGTTATGAGGATACGAAACCTGCGATCGCTTTTATTAAAAATTTCAATCTAAAAAAAGGAGCGATCGCTTCTTGTGTTGGTCATGACTCTCATAATATTATTGCGGTTGGTGTAGATGATGAATCTATTTGTAAAGCGGTTAACCTATTGATCGAGAGTAAAGGCGGAATTGCTGCGGTTTCTAGTGAAGAATCGAAAATTCTTCCCTTGCCAGTGGCTGGAATAATGTCTGATCAGGGAGGAATAGAGGTTGGAGAATCTTATGCTGAAATAGATTTATTTGCAAAAGAAAACCTCGGGACCACATTAAACGCGCCGTTTATGACGTTGTCTTTTATGGCTTTACTAGTCATCCCCGAGTTGAAATTAAGTGATAAAGGGCTTTTTGATGGAAAAACCTTCCAATTTGCGTCACTATTCCTGTAAATTATCGTAGGATTTTATAATTAAAAAGGGTTTCATTGCTTTGGATACTCTAGTTCAAGAAAGTACCTTTGTATTATATCACTTCCACCTAGCTGATGAAAACATTTTAAATGTAAATTTAAGTATAGTTCAATATCTGTTTGTTGGGCTAATCAGACAAAGAAGAATCTACTGGAAATGAAAAAAATATCTTCAAACTTGTTTTTTTGTTTTATTATATCTCTTAGCCTTTTCGGTCAGAGATTTACTGTTGAAAAGCTGGAAGGCAACATCAATAGTGAATATGATGAGATCTCCCCCGTAATCGATGTTTATGGAAAGACCCTTTATTTTACTCGGATGGGATATCCTGATTTTAATAAAACGTTGGTTGAAAAAGGAGAAGATCTTTCTGTAACGATGGAAGATTATAAATACAAATCTTATTTGCAGTCTGTCTATACAGAAATCGCGAGACGAAGTGTCTATGATCCTGAAAAATCTGATTTTAATCAAGACATCTGGATTGCAGAAAGCGTAGAAGATACTTTCGATCAGATAAGTCATCCACCTTATCCTTTGAATAATGCACTGCCGAATAGTGTTTGTGCGATTACTCCTTCTGCTAACGAATTGGTGATCATCAATAAGTTTAATGAAGATGGAGGAATGAGTAAAGGTTTTTCGATTGTTAGAAAACAATCAGATGGAACTTGGTCTTTTCCTGAACCAATAGAAATTGAAGGCTTTTATAATTTGGGTTCAGAAGTGAGCATGATGATTAGTAATGATGGGGCAGTGATGGTCTTGGCGATGCAGCGAGGCGATTCTTATGGCGAATCGGATCTTTATGTTTCATTTAAAAAAGGACATCGTCAATGGAGTGAGCCGAAAAACTTAGGTTATAAAGTCAATTCTACTTATCGAGAATCTACTCCTTTTCTTTCAGATGATAACCGCATTTTGTTTTTTGCGTCTAATCGAAAAGGACCAGGAACTGGAATGGATCTTTTTATGATTGAAAGAAAGGATGATACTTGGCAGGATTGGAAACGACCTCGTCGATTTGTAAAGCCCATCAACTCTCCTTCTGATGATAGTCAACCGTTTTTTAATGCGGCGACAGGATTTTTATATTTTACGTCAAAAAGAGATGGATCTAGTGATATTTTTAGAGCGAAAATTTCTCCTCCAAACCCGCCAGGTGTTTTGGTGAAAGGTAGGATTTTTAATGCAAAGACAAAGAAAATCATGTCAGGTAAAGTTTTATCTGGACCACAAAGTTCTGAATATAAAAACCTTTATGTTTCTGATGATGGGTATTATGAGGTGATGGTTCCTAAAGGTATTTTGTTTTCTCTCGGAGCAAATAAATTAGGATTTAGTGGGAAAGAAGAGACGGTATTTTTTAAACGATCAAATGTTTATTTCAAACCGTATAATCTGGATTTGTATATTGATCCGGAGGAATTAATTGTGGGTGAAAAAATTAAGCTAGAAAATATTTACTTTGCACAGTCTAAAGCATTGGTGTTAGAGAAATCATTTCCAGCATTGAATCAGCTGGCGGATATGTTTAAAGAAAATGAATTTCTTAGAGTGAAAATCTCTGGACATACCGATAACCAAGGAGAAGAGGATTTGCTGGTAAAGCTTTCTGAAGATCGAGCAAAATCAATTAAAGCTTATCTGGTTGGAAAGCATAAAATTGATGAAGATAGAATCGAAACTTATGGTTATGGTTCATCTAAAGCTGTAAATGATAATTCCACTGATGAATTGAGAAAACAAAATCGAAGAGTAGAAGTTGAAATTCTTGACACCTCAGCACCTTCTGTAAAACTCTTTGAAGAAAAAGAAGAATAAAATAATGAATTTGATATCCCGCTTTTTTGCGTATTTCTTTTCTGTAGTTTTTCATCCCCTCTTGATGTTTACCTACATGTTGGCTTTACTCTTGGTTATCAATCCATATTCTTTTGGATTAAGTATTCTTGGTAATAAAGATGTTTTTGTTTTAATGGTATTTTTGTCGACTTTTCTGATACCTGCATTTTCCGTTTTTTTAATGAGCGCTTTAGGTTTAGTTTCTTCTATCGAGCTCAAGGAGAAAAATGAACGTATCGGGCCATATATTCTAACCGGTGTTTTTTATCTCTGGATTTATATCAACATCCATCATAATCCGGATATTCCAATCGAATTTAAAGTCTGTGGTTTGGGAGCAACGATAGGCTTGTTTGTAGCTTTTTTTATCAACCTCTTTTCTAAAGTAAGTATGCATGCAGTTGGTGTAGGAGGACTTCTTGGTATGGTAGTGATTACTATGTTTCGACTTAGTTATGAGAGCTTTATTTTTAATATCGGGTCCAATGCTTTTCAAATGAGTATGCACAGTTTATTGATGCTTGTTATTTTGATCTGTGGAGGAGTTGGAACATCTCGCTTATTCCTTGGGGCTCATGAACCGAAAGATCTTTATATCGGATTTTTAATTGGTTTTGTAACTCAGTTTTTAGCGCTAATGATTCTTGCTTAAGGGGCAGTAATTTATTTCGGGTCCCTAAAGAACCTTCTGTTTATAATTCTGTTTCCTTCTCTTGTTCTTTTCCTGCCAGTTCGTCCATTACTCTCGTGTTGTTCAAAAATAAAAGTATTCCCATCACAATTGAAGTCGAAAAAATTACAACACAGATTTGAGCTACCATATGTTTTTGGAAAGATCTTCGAGACATTTCCATTACAAATAAATAGATCATCAAGGCTAAACCTGCAAAGCAAAAGAATAAAAAAATATTAACCACTATTCTTCCCCAGTTTTTTCTACGCCATAATCCAATCCCTGCAAATAAAAGTGTTCCTCCTCCGATTAATGGAAGAAAGCAAAGAAGCAAATTATAAGGGTCTGTTCTCATTCCAATGGAATTTGTTATGATTAAACCAATAACCATAAAGAACAATCCGAAGACAATGGCAATGAATCCAACAAATGCACAAAGGGGAATTTTGTTTCTAAGCATAAACAATTATTTTTACGGCTCTTAAACAACATCAGTGAATTAAAGGTATTCTGAAATTTTAATAAAACAAAACCCGCTATGCAGGAAATAAAATCAGTAATCGAAAAAGCATGGGATGATCGAAGCTTACTTAGTGAAGCAGCTACTCGTGAAGCTATTAATGAAGTTATAGAATTTTTAGACAAAGGAAAACTTCGTGTTGCAGAGCCAACAGAAGACGGAGAATGGCAAGTCAATGACTGGGTGAAAAAAGCAGTAGTCATGTATTTCCCTATTCGCGAAATGAAAACAATTGAGGTTGGCCCTTTTGAGTTTCATGATAAGATGGCTTTGAAAAAAGATTATGCGAGCCAAGGAGTACGAGTTGTTCCTCATGCAATTGCACGATACGGAGCGTACTTAGAAAAAGGAGTGATCATGATGCCAAGCTATGTGAATATCGGAGCATGGGTTGGATCAGGTTCTATGGTTGATACATGGGCAACGGTTGGTTCTTGTGGACAGATTGGACGCAATGTTCATCTAAGTGGTGGTGTCGGAATTGGTGGTGTGTTAGAACCATTACAAGCGACGCCTACGATTATCGAAGACAACTGTTTTATTGGAAGTCGAAGTATCGTGGTGGAAGGTGTAAGAGTCTGTAAGGAAGCGGTATTAGGAGCCAATGTAGTTTTGACAAAGTCTACTAGAATTATTGACGTGACTGGAGAAGAACCGGTGACCTATCGTGGAATAGTTCCTTCAAGATCTGTCGTGATTCCTGGATCATATACCAAAGATTTTCCAGCAGGACAATACAATGTGTCATGTGCTTTGATTATTGGGCAAAGAAAAGAAAGTACGGATAAAAAGACTTCTTTAAATGAAGCGCTACGAGAGCATAATGTAGCTGTATAAGCAGAGGTGAGGAGTTAGTGGTGAGGAATGAGGGTCTAAAGAGTTTACTCACTCCTCGCCTCTCACTCCTCACATACTGAAATTTAGATATCGAATTTAATACCTTGAGCTAAAGGAAGCTCTGTACTATAATTAATTGTAGTTGTTTGACGTCTCATGTAAGCTTTCCAAGCATCAGATCCACTTTCTCTTCCTCCTCCTGTATCTTTCTCACCACCAAAAGCGCCTCCAATCTCAGCACCGCTAGTGCCAATATTTACATTTGCGATACCACAATCCGATCCTGCAGTAGATAAGAAAAGTTCTGCTTCTCTTAAATTATTGGTCATGATTGCAGATGATAAACCTTGAGGTACATCGTTTTGCATAGCAATTGCTTCGTCCAAATTTTTGTATTTCATTAAGTACAAAATTGGAGCAAATGTTTCATGCTGAACGATTGGATATTCGTTTTTCACTTCAGCGATACATGGTTTTACATAGCAACCGCTTTCATATTTTTTACCTTCAAGTACACCACCTGTTACTGCAAATTTTCCACCTGCTTTCTTCACCTCTTTAATGGTGTTCAAATAGCTATTGACAGAGTCTTTATCGATAAGTGGCCCAACATGCATCTTTGGATTTAAAGGACTTCCAATCTGTAATTGCTTATAAGCTTTGACCAATGCTTTTTTCACTTTGTCATAAACAGATTCGTGAATGATCAATCGACGTGTTGAAGTACAACGTTGACCACATGTTCCTACTGCTCCGAATACGGCTCCAGTAACGACAATTTTCAAATCAGAATTTTCAGTAACAATGATCGCATTATTTCCTCCTAATTCTAGTAAACTTTTTCCAAGTCTAGAAGCAACGGTAGAAGCAACGATTTTGCCCATTCGAGTACTACCTGTTGCAGAAACTAAAGCTACTCGTCTGTCAGTGGTCATGTATTCGCCGACCTTGTAGTCACCATTTACGATGCAGCTTACTCCTTCAGGAATTTTATTGGCTTTCAATACTTTATGGAAAATGTTTTGACAAGCGATACTACACATAGGTGTTTTTTCAGAACCTTTCCAAACAGAAACATTACCGCAAATCATTGCGATCATAGAGTTCCAAGACCATACAGCAACTGGGAAATTGAAAGCAGAAATAATTCCTACTACACCTAGTGGATGCCATTGTTCATACATTCTGTGGTTAGGACGTTCAGAGTGCATCGTTAATCCATAAAGTTGTCTTGAAAGACCAACTCCAAAATCACAGATGTCAATCATCTCTTGTACTTCACCATAACCTTCTTGAAGGCTTTTTCCCATTTCATATGAAACAAGACGACCAAGTGGATCTTTGAATTTTCTAAGTTCTTCACCATACTGACGAACGATTTCTCCACGTTGAGGTGCAGGTAGTTTCTGCCAAGTAGTGAATGCTTTTTGAGCCGTTTTCATTACATGCTCATATTCTTTCTTTGAAGTAACACTTACACTTCCGATGAATGCTCCATCAACTGGAGAATATGATTCAATATACTCTTTAGAAGAAGCAGTAGATTTTAATCCAGTACTGGTTCCATTATTCTTCTGTTTGAGTCCTAATTTTTTTAAAAAATCTTTTTTCATTAAACTATGGTTTTATTTTTAGAATGATAGTCGGTGTTATTTGACGCCGCAAAAATAGATAAATTTTATGGAATGATCCAGTCTGATAATATCGATATATAGCGATGTAGTCATTTGATCATGTATTTATAGGACGACATAAGCAAATGGCTATATAACTATATTTTTGAAGGACTAAAATTGCTTTCAATGTTCTAATTAATTAAATATCATTGTTCATCTTTCGCCTTTTAACAAAATTTAACTCTGATCTTTTTCTTTTAACAATAGGCTAAGGAATAAGTACGTAGAAAAAGTAGTTTATGTTCTTGGTGATTCGGTAATAATCATCATAAAAGGGTTTTAAAATAAAAAGGGAAAATCCTCCCAAGAGGACAAAATCCCGAATACAATCTACCGTTTTTGAAAGAAGGTCTTGTTCGCAGGAAACACCAAAGCTAGCTGAGTTGAATTTTAATATCAATTCATTTAAAGAATAAGACCGGTTAATAAATCGCAAACAAGGTACGATGAGAAAACGACCTTGCTGAATTCTGGTTACACTGTTCGATCCCCCTATTTTAAAAGTGCCGATTTTAAAGTCTTCCCAAAAACCGGAGGCTGCATAATTAAACCGTTTTTTTTATTAGAAGGGAAGGCCATCCCAAAAAGAGGATTTAAAGTAGAGTCGAACAAAATAAAACCAGAATCGGACTATCTCAAAACCATGAAGGGAGTACTGTCGTTGAAGACGGACTCCTTTCGTACTTTTTGACAAGTAAGGAAATTAAGAAGTTAGCAAGTCAATAAGTTAACAACTTAGCAATACCGTTTTTGCTTTTTGTTCGCTTGAAAATTTATTGATTTGCTAAGCTTAATTAAACGCAAGTTTGATCTTCTAACTTACCATTTTAGAAAAAATGGCTTCTCCTTTCCGAAATTCTCTCTCATTCGTCTGTTTTCCACTTTCCTACGTAGAACAAAAGACGACTACTTTTGAATATTGTTAAAATATTCAAGATATTGTGTGATATATTTATTTACAACTCACATTATCCAAACTAGGAATGAAGAATCCTGTTTCAATTATATTGATTTTTGTAGCAATTGCCATGTTTCTTGGAGGCAACGGTTTTTTTATTCCTGCAATTTTTCTTTTTATTGCTATCAATATTAGTCAAAGCAATAAGAAAAAAAATCAAAGGCAAAATAATCCAAGAGGCACTAGTAGAGGAAGAGGTTATGATCCTTATCAAAGACAAAGACAGCAAGAAGAAGAGGCTCGTCGCAGACGAAGTGAACAAGAACGAAGAAGGAGACCGAACAATCCTCCAAGGCCAAGACAACAACCAAAGCCAAGGCAACAACCAAAGTCGCGACCCAAGCCGAATCCTTATAAGAATAGTGGCGTTACAAAATATAAGGACTTCGATTATGAAGGAGCGATTGAAGATTTTAATAAAGCAATAGAGATCAATTCAAATGATATTCCCACGCATTTCAATCTGGCTTGTGCCTACTCCCTGACAGAACAGAAAGATTTAGCGTATATGCATATTGATCAAGCAATAAAATTAGGTTTTAAGGACTTAGAAAAAATAAAGACTCACGATGCTTTTGCATATATCAGAATTCAGAGTGATTTCGAAGCTTTCGAAGAGAATGGATTTCGAATTACCAAGAAAATGAATATTCCTCAAGATGATGAAACTGTAGATCCTTTGTTGCTAGAACGGTTAAGAAAATTAGCAGAACTTAGAGATCGCGGAATTTTGACAGAGGAAGAGTTTTTAATTCAAAAAGAAAAATTAATACGATAGCATTTAGATGAAGGATAAGAATATAGCGGCTTTATTAGCTTTCTTTTTTGGGATATTCGGTGTACATCGGTTTTATCTTGGGCGACCAGGATTAGGTATACTCTATTTGATTTTCTTTTGGACTTTGATTCCTGCCCTAGTAAGTTTAATCGATGCTATTGTCTTTCTTTCTATGGATCCAGATGATTTTGACATGAAATACAATCGCAAAAGATTGTACCCAGACCATCGTAGATATGACACTGATTTTTCCAGAGATGAGCGAAGAGAATATCGAGCAGAACAAAGGGAGTTGAGACAAGAGCGAAGAGTTCAACGTAAGGAAGCAGCTCGTCAACCACAGCGAACAGCCGTTCGTCAAGCTAGAACTCCAGGACCTCCAAAGACAACTAGTCGAAAAAACAACCCTTTCAAAACTTCAGGAATTCAAAAGTATAAAGACTTCGATTACGACGGAGCGATTGAAGATTTTAAAAAAGCACTGTCTGTACATCCGACTGATATCGCGGTTCATTTTAATCTAGCTTGCAGCTATTCATTGAGCGAAGAAAAAGAGAATGCATTTTTTCACTTAGGCAAAGCGGTGGAATTTGGCTTCGTCGATTTTAAAAAAATCCAAGAGCATGATGCCTTAGCTTATCTTCGAATCCAGGATGAATTTGATATTTTTAAAAAGAATGGTTATCGACTCAATGTCCCTCCCCCTCCTAATACTCCTGTTGCTTCCAATCCTGTTATCGAAACACAGCATAACCCGGAGTCAGAACCTCAAGAAGATTTACTCAGTAAAAACAGTGTTCTTCTTGATCAGATCAAACGCCTTGGTGAACTAAGAGAAAAAGGTATTTTGACTGATGACGAGTTTGAAACTCAAAAGCGTAGGTTGCTGGATTAATCTAAATCACACTCTCTTCAAGTTTAAGTTTTAGCCTAACTTGATGCATTGCATCAAGGGTCTTCCTTATTTCAACTACGAAAACTTCCATTTCAACGACATTTTTTGTTCAGGCTGGCAAATGCCAATACTTTTGGTTGTAGATTTAATCATTAAAACCTGAAATTATGAAAACGAGAAATGTTGTTTTAATCCTAACTGTAATCATTGTAATCTTTCAAAGTTGCTTACCTTCTTTGCATCCTTTATATACTGAAAATACCATTGTTCTCAATGATGATATTCTAGGGACTTGGATTGACGGAGATAGTGATTATGAGAATATTGTTTTTTTAGAAGACGGCACGCCGGCACTTGCGGACTCATCAAGGAAAGAAAAATATGGTGTCTCAAGTGTTTTTAAATTTGAAAAAGCAGACGATAATTCATACAAGTTAATTCATTACGATGATGATGGAATCGAAGCAAAGTTTGATATATATGTCGTGAAATTAGGAGAGAATTACTACCTTGATTTTTATCCGATCACAGAATTTCAAGATCCTAAGAATGACTTTAACTTTGATTATAAGAAGTTCAATGCTTTTGAAGCATGGCATTATTATCCTGTTCATACTTTTGCAAAACTTACCTTTAAAGATGGAAAGATGAACATAGCTTTGTTTGATACAGAGTACTTGGGGAAATTGATCAAAGAAAATCGAGTAAGAATCAAGTATGAGAATACAGAGTATGGAATTATCTTTACCGCAGGTACAAAACAATTACAAGAATTTGTACTCAAGTATGGAAACGACGAAAAATTATATATGGAAACTTCTGATCTGGTTAAGTCATCTTAAATGCCACAGTTAACGACATATAAAATCCTGAAAAGCCGATTGTTTCAACACTTGGCTTTTTGGGTATTTGCCTTCTTCTTGCTGGCTGGTTTTTTTGCAAAAGAATATGGGAGTACTTTTCTAAAACTAAATCTGATTTACACTGGTCTTTTTTTGTTGAGTGTAGTGTTGGTTGTTTACCTGAATTTGTTGATTCTGATTCCGAAGTTTTTACAGAAAGGAAAATGGATACTTTACTTAGTGTTGTTGATTCCGATTGTTGCGCTCGGAATTTTTCTTAATCTCCTGACTTTTGAATACCTGAGCGATTGGCTTTTTCCTGGATACTATTTTATTTCTTATTATAAAATTCAGGATCTCTTTAATTTTATAAGCATCTTTCTTGCTGCCACTACTTTGTTGAAAATGGCCAAAGGCTGGTTTCAAGTCAATGAACAAAAGAGAAAAATCGATCAGCTGGAAAAAGAAAAACTAGATGCGGAATTGAATGCACTCAAATCTCAAATCAATCCACATTTTCTTTTTAATAGCCTTAATAGTATGTATTCTCTTTCATTAGAAAATGACCAGAAGGTGCCTGATTTGTTATTGAAATTGTCTGCCGGAATGCGATACATGTTATATGAAACCAACGAGAATTTTGTGCTGCTGGAAAAAGAAATCGACTATTTAAATAATTATCTTGATTTGCAAAAACTACGAACAGATCAAGATACGTCGATCGAATTTAAAATAGAAGGAGATATTGATCAGCAGAAAATTGCTCCACTGGTTCTTATTCCTTTTGTTGAAAATGCTTTTAAGCATGGTATAAAAGGAGATGTTGAAAACGTGTTTATAAAGATGTCTTTGAAAGTAAAAAAAGAAGAAATAATATTTAACGTAGAAAATAATAAAGGAACGGTTGACAGATTGTCTGGAGAAAAGTATGTAGGAGGAGTTGGCTTAGAAAATGTAAAAAAACGGATGGAACTTTTATATCAAAATCAATATAATCTTAAAGTTGATGATGCGGGAATCAATTATAAAATTCAATTAAAATTACCGGTCCGATGAATATCCGATGCCTGATTATCGATGATGAACCACTATCGATTCGAGTGGTTGAAAAATACCTGGCGGATTTGCCTGCCTTGGAATTAGTGGCTTCTTGTAAAAACGCCTTTGAAGGAATGGAGATTTTGAAAAAGAAAGAGGTCGATTTGATTTTTTTAGATATCAACATGCCAAAACTTTCCGGGATTAGTTTTTTAAAAACAATACAAAATCCTCCG
>CAKZTD010000029.1 GCA_937921595.1 uncultured Saprospiraceae bacterium | reverse complement strand
TTTTCTACATTTTTGATATTGATAGCATCAGGTAAAGCAAAACGCTCAAATATATTGTTGAGCTGATCTACTTTTTCGTCTTGAAAATCAGCCAATTGAGGTAGTGGATGTTGAACTAAAGCTATAAAGTATTGTATCTCTACAAATACTCGATATTTGATTAAAGCATATTCTGAAAAGTAATCGGAAAGTTCTTTTGTTTTCTCTTGGTATCGACCGTCAATCGGTGAAATTGCTGTGAGCATATTTACGATTTATATGTATGTTTTTAAATAATCGCAAATGTAAGAAAAAAGGGGGAGAAGGATAAGTGAAATTGGAAGGTATGTTGTAATCTTATGCACCTTATGTGGTAAGGATATTTTACCACATAAGGTACATAAGATCACATAGTCTTAGAATATTTGATCTTCAAATAAAAGGGACTGCTTTTTATTTCTGATCATATTTTGCTCTGATCGATTTTGCTTGATTATCAGCAGTAGCTTGAAGCTTGACTGCTTGCTTATCTGCAGCATCTGTAATTCCTTTGGCAGTATTGTCACCTTTTTTAATAATCTGTTCAGCCTTCTTATCTGTTTCTTGCTTTAGCTTTTTAGCAGCAATCTGAGCACCTTTCTTTTTGAAAGGATTGCTTCCCGCTTTCTCAACTAAAAGGTCTGCTTGTTTATAACCTTCTGTTTTGGTTTTTTCGCTTAACTTTTTGGCTTCAGACTTAGCTTGATTGGCTTTCTTGTTTGCTTCATTTTTCAGCTTGGTTATATTCTTTTCGGTCTTCGCCATTAAAGCTGCGATTTCAGCATCCGCTTTAGCTGACAAATCTTCTTTAACGTCTTTTACTTCTTCATCAATGTTCTGAATATCTACCCCAGTTTTATCTTTAATAATATCACTTGCTGCATCGATGGCTTTGTCTTTTACAATATCAACAACACTTGTTGCTTCACCGTCAGTACCAATTAGATTCAATTTGACTTTCGGATTTGTCATTGTACCACTAATCAAAGCATTTACATTGATGAACTCACTTTGATCGATGTCGACACCTAATTTAGATGCTTGACCTTGAAGAAATTTTAATCCTTTATCAGCTGCTTGTCCAACTGCATTTTGTTGTAATATTTTTCGTGGAACTTTAGCTTTTATATTGTAAGCCATATCTGTACTGATGCTATGAGATCCACCAATCACCATATCGATTCCACTAGTTTTGACATCAAACTCTTTTATGGTTACGGTTCCTTCATTGAACTCAAACCAGTTTTTAGTGTTTTTTAAATTGATAGATTTTAAGAAATTTAGATTTAGTTTATTTGCGAATTCTTCTACTGGTTTAAAGTTTTTGAGCGTACCTTCAATGGTTTCTAAAAATCCATTTGCTGAGAGCGAATTTAAATCAGGTAACATGTCTTTTCCTAAAACTCCTGAAAGTTGTAAGGTGGTGTTGAATTTTCCTTCAATGAATTTACCGATAGGAGCAAGGGCTTGAAAAGTATTTAAGTTGTCAAAAGCGTCCTCAAAATTCAAACTATTTACTTTATAGTCCATATCGAATTTTGGTTGTTCAATGTTTTGCGTGTTGTAGGTTCCGTTCATTACAAAATTTCCACCCATAGTTTTTGCAGCACAATCATTCATTGTCACTTCTTCATTCGCAACCTTAATATTCCCTTTGATGTCTTTCATTGCAATATTGGTATAGAGTACTTTACCAATGTCAGCATTTATATTGAAATCCATTTTTTCAGGAACAGGAATTACTTCCATATCAACCGTTTCATTTATCTGTTTTGCTTGTGGTTCACCACTTTCTGGTTCTACCATAAATTCATTGGCATTGATGTAGTTAGAAACCAAATTGATGTTTCCTGTCATCGTTTCATTCTCGTATAGATAATTGAAAATATTTGAGATATCTCCTTCCATCTCAAAATCACTTTCTCCAATCTTTGTTTTGAAAACAGTGATATCGGCTTTGTTAGGAGTAACTTGTCCAACAAGCCTAGAGTCTCTTAATTCATAAACATCATAGAGTAGTTTTTTGATTTCTCCATCAACGGTGAAATCAAAACGATCGAATACTGCTTCATCAGTTGTAACTTCCGTTTCGGCAACACTAGGCTCAACTGCTTCAGTTTCTGTAGCCATCCATTCGTTGGAGTCAAAAAACTGAGAACGCATTTTAATGTTTCCAGTCATGGTTTTTTCAGGAGCGAAATAAGCTAGGATATTGTCAATGGTTCCTTGAGCTTGAAGGTCACTTTTTCCTAATTGTCCAACAAATTTATCTAGCTTAACAAACTTTGGAGTAAAGTTCATCTGCATGTCTTTAATTTGTATTGGCGGATAATCATCAGATTGATAATCCATATTTTCAATTCTCAAATCTCCAGCCATATCAATATTGTCAAAATCCTGTGCATCAATTGCAGACATACTTGTATTAGCAGTAAGATTGGAAGAAATGATTCCGTTTAATTTTTTAACTCCTTCTAATGGAAAAGCGTTTGATAATTCTTTAAGATCAATTTTTCCTTTTATTTTAGAATCAATATTCGGATCAGAAAGTGGTGTCCAAAGTTTTAAAGCAGCTTCGAAAGGATTATTTCCTAATTCCATTTTGAAACTTGAAACATCGATGACCATTTTGTTTAAATCACTAGATGGACTATTGATTTTTGTAACGGTGTTAATTCCTTTGATTCCAAGTGGAAGGTCTGGATATTTAAAATCTCCGTTGTTTACTTTTAAGTTAACCTGAAATGCAGGTAATGCACCCGTCGTCAAATTATAATTTCCTTTTACAAAACCATTAAACTGTAATTCTCCATTCGCTTGTACATCTTGAAAGTCTGCAGTGTAAGCAGAAGGAATCATCGATAGGATGTTTTTAAAATTGTTTTGAGGAGCATCATATTTAATGTCCATGTTTATTTTATCGTCTGTCATTTGGACGAATCCTTCCGTATTGAGCTTTAAAGCATTTAAAACAATTTGATTGTCTTTAATGGTATATTTTGAATTTGGAATATCAACATTTATGGTCAAATCAAGATCACCTTTTGCTTTACTTAGATAAGTAATTCCTCCAGATTTAGCGGTCATACTTCCTATATTGGTGGTCGTAATGAGGTCAAAAATATCTTGTGTAAATTCACCTTTTCCATCATGATCGAGATCCTTAATTTCTAGATAGGTTCCGCCAAGACGATCATCATATATAAACTGTCCGTCTGTAATGTCATATTCTTCTAACTGAACTAAAAAATTTAAATCTGTTGCTGGTGCAGCTTCCTCTTCAACAGGAGCATCACTTGGTTTTACTATATCGTAGTTGGCTTTTCCATTTCTCAATACCTTGATATTGATTTCCGGTTTTTGCATCGAAATTGTATGGATTTCGATTGGATCACTAGAGTTAATCACTGACATCAGGTTAAGTGACAATGCGATATTTTCAGCCTCAATGAGTTTGTATCCTTCAAATTCGTCAACACCAGTTATCGATAGTTGATCAAGACTGAAGCTGAAATGAGGGAAATTTTTGAATAAAGACAAATTGACATCTGCAAAATCAACTTTAGCGTTAATATTCTTATTAAGATCCTGTGTAATAGCCTCTACAATCTGATCTTTGAAAAAATAGGGAATGGCAATTGCCGCTATAACTACTAGGATAAGGAGTACTCCTAAAACTTTTAGTGCTTTTTTTATCATTTTAAGGTGATTTGCTATGTTTTTTTAAAGTTTTGTGTTGTCCGTTAAAACGAATTTTTCAGTTATTTAGTTGCTCAAATTTAGGACTTATTCCTAATATTACAAGTAACAGCTTTCCAATAAAAAAGATTACAATAAAAGAAAAATAGTTGGGTGTAACTTTTTAAAGTTTCGTTAAATAACAAATTAATGGTGCTATGACGCTAATAGACCCTTTTTTGAAAATCCTCAATTTTTAAGAGCTGGTTATTTTATTAAAAAATATAATATATTATCTTGCAGCAAATTAAGAGATTATGAGTGCAGAAGTGCAAGATTATACATTAATAGAGTCTGAAGAGGGCTTGAAAGCGTTTTACGAAGAAAACAAATCGGTAGAATGGTTAGGTTTTGATACTGAATTTGTCGGTGAGAAAAGATATCATACTTTGTTATGTCTGATCCAAATTTCTTCTGTAAAGGGGTATTACCTGATTGATCCAATCAAATTAGAAAATCTAGATCTGTTTTTGAAGCTATTGGAAGATCCCAATATTATCAAAATCACACATGCTGGAGAGAATGATTATCGACTGATAAAGAAGAATTACAATGTCCTTCCTAAAAATATCTTTGATGTTCAAATAGCTGCGGGGTTTGTTGGTTATAAATACCCGATTTCTTTTGGTAAAATCGTAGAAAAAGAGTTAAAAATTTATTTGAGGAAGGGATATACGGTTTCTGATTGGCAATCTCGACCTTTTAATCAAAAGCAGTTGAAATACGCTTTGGATGATGTGGTTTATCTGAAAGAACTATATGATAAGCTAAAGGGAAAATTAGAAAAACTTGGACGTTTGTCTTGGGTGAAAGAGGAATTTGAAAAGCGAGAGACGGAAGAATTTTATTTTATAGATCCAAATCGGGAAGCTTTTCAAAATAGTTTAATCCTTGGCCTTGCTCCAAAGGATCAGGTGTTTTTGATTAGAATGTATGAATGGAGACGGTCAACTGCTGAGCGTAAAAATTATTCGAAAGAAATGGTTTTGCCAGCGAAATATATCGGTGCAATTGTTAGAAACGTAAAATCCGGAAAGAATGCATTGTTGAATCACCGACGTGTTCCAAATAAATTAGTAGAAAATTATTGGGATCAGTTTGAATCGTTATTGAATCAAGAAGTGACCGATGAGGAAAAAGCGATCTTGAAAAAGATCCCACCTCCAATGAATGATTATACTCAGGAGGATACTTTGATAGAAATGCTTAGTCTGATCATTCGCTATGTTTGTGATGAAAAGAAAATTGCTCCTGATTTGGTGATTCCTAGATCTGGATTTAAGAAGATGAAAGCAGATAGTGAATATTTTGATGAAGCATTTGCAAGAGGCTGGAGAGAAGAATTACTAGGAGAGACGATGATCAATTGGTTGAGAAACAGAGATAAGTTGCAATTGATTTTGGAGGACGATCGCTTTACACTTCGTTTTAAGGAAGGAAAAGAAAGTACATAGATATTTCAATTTTTCTCTATAAACAAAAACGGTATTCAGTTTTAGATTTTCGATGGTCCGAGTGTCTAATATTGAATACCGTTTTTTTATTGAAAGTTAAATGAAAACCTTCAGAATAATCATGGGCCTTCTCAGCTGTTAAAGGCTAATATGTTATGAATTTTTAATAAATTTAACTGACCTTTTTTCTCCACTTTCATCCTCGAAAACAATAAAATAAATACCGGCTGTTAATCCAGATATATCACAATTGATCTCGTTTTTTCCAGACTCAAAATATAGACTCAGTCTTTTATTTACTCCTCCTTGAGAATTGATAATACTGATGTTTACATTTTTGGGAATCTTAGATTCTATAGAAATGGATAATTCTCTGATATCGGGCCCAATTGGGTTGGGAAATACATTAATAATTTGATTGAAATGATCGCAGTCTGTTTCTATCTCTATAATATCTGAATATTCATAGCTCCCATCTAAATCAATCATTTTTAAACGATAGTAATTAGAGGATGAAGTAACCGCATCCGTATAGGAATAGCTCGTCGTTTGTTGATCTCCATTTGTATTCAGACTAGATATATTAGAAATTGATTCAAAATCATATCCTTCTTCACTTCTCTGTATTTCGAAATGGTCAAAGTTTTCCTCTGATTCAGTACTCCATACTAATTCTACAGAGCAATCTCGTCCTGAGGCTTTAAAACTAGAAATTTCAACAGGAAGAGCGATTGCTTGTAAGGGGATATTATTATTAATTACAAAGGGATCACCTGACTCCAATTCAAAAGTTAAATAAAAAGGATTAGCTACGTCTGAAAAATCATCTATAAAACCATCTTCGTCAGTATCGCCAGATCCAATAGAATATGGATCAGGAGTGAAGCCCGTAGGGTCTAATGTTGATGATGGGTTTCGAGTCGAACTAGCCTCATAGCCTCCCGGAGGGATAATCGTCATAGTGTAAACACCTGCTGTCCCATCAATCAACCAACTATAATAACCTGTGAGAGATCCATCGTCTACTATATTTAT
The DNA here is from genome assembly GCA_937921595.1 of uncultured Saprospiraceae bacterium. Taxonomy (GTDB): domain Bacteria; phylum Bacteroidota; class Bacteroidia; order Chitinophagales; family Saprospiraceae; genus JAHDHW01. The sequence continues at coordinate 37,506 of CAKZTD010000029.1, read as the reverse complement.
CATCCCTGGACCAGATACCGTTATCATTCCTCCAGAAATAGATTCTCCATTGGCTTCATCATAAAAATAGCCAGCAGGGTCAACAGCATCATGTGGAGTGGGACCATTGTTCTCAACTATATCAGGTATCAAATCACGATCAAAATCCGGAGTGAAACCTGCTGAGATATTTGAAATATCAATGCCAGAAGTTACCGTTAATTCTATGATACGAGAAGCTCTATTCATATCTGAATCTAGTGCATCATCAATCGTTTGATTTTGTTTTGTTGCAACAAAACGATCGTTCCGGTCAAATTTAATTTGATAATTTCCAGAAGTAATTCCAGTAAATTCAAAATCTCCAATTGTTCCAGAAGTCGTTGTGCTTTCTAATTGATTTCCTAAAGAATCTAATAACAGAACCTTGACCCCATTCATTTTAGATTCTTCTTCTTGTTTAATTCCGTCAAAATCATCGTCACTCCAAACAAATCCAGAAAGTGTTGAGCCTGAGGCAGGAATTTTTGGAACTTCAATTCCACTGCTTATTACTGAGTGTTTAATTTGGTTGCCACTGCTAATGTATACGGTTGGTTCATATCCTGATATTTCGCTAGTAGCTTCAACAACTAAGAAAGTATAAGTAATTTCATATGCTGTATTTTTAGTATCAAGAATTTGAAAGTTTAGATCATTTTCAAAAGATAGTCCATCGTTATTATTGTTGCCGTTTCCAACTTTGGTAAAGTTCACTATAGAATGGGTTAGTTTAAAAGCATTTGCTGGCCAAGCAATATTTGTTGCAGCTGAAAAAATCACAATTTTAGCTGATCCTATAGTTCCAGTTTCTCCATTTACAGTGATGGAAAAGGTATTTCCTAAAGCTGGTGTTCCATTAATTGTAACCCCTAATACCTTATTCGAATTTGCTTTTATCACATCTTGAATTAGATTGATCTCAAATTTTTCAGAATGAATAAACGTCCCACCTTGATCAGGGGATCCATCATATACGTTTATAGTGTGTTCAGTTGAATTGGAAGTTGATCCATTTTGACCAGAAAGTGTTACGTCTGTACCGAGATAGAAAAAGACATGGCTCGTTTCATTTGGAGCTAATTGACCTACGTAGTAAGAATCTTCTTCAGCATCACTTAAACGAATATCACCTACAAAATTATTAATATTAGCATAGGCGTCCAGGGTCGTAGTTCCAATATTTTTTATTTCATATAAAGCATATTGTCCTTTCTTTTCGGGATTAACATCATCATTTATATAAAACGTTTCTGAAGAAAGTCTAGTGATAGAAACATCAGCTGTATATTCTTCATTTATGGAATGCTCAATACTTTTTTTAGAAAAATTAACTGAATTAGAAAACGCAATATTATTAAGTATGAAGCTACAAATAAGTATTACTAGAATGGATTTAGAATTAAATTTTCGATAGAATAGGAGGTGAAAATTATACATGTTTGAAATTTGATTTATCATAAAACTTATGTTTGTTTCTATTTAGTCAGAGTAAAAGGAGAAGAGGATCACAAAGAGAAATTCTAAATTATTCCCTTACAAGAAAAAACAAATAGAAGAATGATATTGCAACAGAAAATACATTAAGTGACTTAGCTGAAGTTTTGATGATTAAATAATCTAATATGATTTCTGGTTTGGTTTAATGATATTGATATAATGCGAGGGAAAATGAATAAAGATTCTCCATTCGATCTTCAGAAAGCAGGTGTAAAATCAGATGATTCTTTTTTACTGAAATGACTTTTTTGTTTGAAAAAGAAACAGGTGCATAAATAAAAACACCCTCAACAAAAAGATTTGTTGAGGGTGTTAAAATGCAGGATTTCAACTTCTATAGAAATGCCTTGCTTTATAGTATTTTATCATTGCTTTATAGCTTTACTACTTTTCGGGTCATTATGCCTTTTTTGTTTTCAATCTGGATCATATAGACACCCGCTGAAAAGTCCGTAAAATCTAAAGGTATATTAATCTGACCTTGCACAGATTTAGAAAACGATTTCATCAATCTTCCATCCACATGAATTATTTTAAAAATTAATTCCATTGATTCAGCTACTTCTAAATTAATAAGAACTTGGCCATTTGTTGGGTTTGGAAAAATGGAAAGGAAGTCTATGTTTTCAATTTTGTTATTTGAACTTATTGTAACATTCACTGTATTGGTTGTCGCAGTACATCCTATAACATTTTCAATTTCACAGTAATAATCACCACTTTCTGTCGGAGTGAAATCCATGGAAGTTGCATTGTCAATTGCTTCTCCATTTAGAAACCATTGATAAGAATTTGCATTTGCTGTTGCACTTAGGACTCCATTTTCGAAAGCGATCATGTCATCAATTGTAACGATGGCAATAGTGAAGATTTGACTAATACTTGTACATCCATTTGGTCCGGTGACTTCAACAGTATAATTTCCGTTTTCTGTTATTTCAAGTGTATTGGAAGTTGAGAGTACTTCTTGATTATCATCAGTCCAAGAGTAAATTGCATCAGTTGTTTGAGGAACCTGTAAGGTTATAAGATCGCCCGCACAAAATACAGCACTTGTTGGCCCTTGTTCAATTGCATCTCCAATTAATTCTAGTGTGACATCTGGATTAGAATCAACGGTAACTATAATTTCTTCTGATGTAGCTGAACAAGGGCCTAGTTCGATCATCAAACTATAAGATCCGGGGCCAGGAATATTAAAAACCATTCCTCCATCTTGAACAATGTTTCCATTTTCAAACCAGGTGTAATGATCTTGTCCAACGGGACCAAATAAGGAAAGTATTTCACCTTCACAATAACTAACTGGTTCTGTTGAAAAACCAGAAAGATCTGGGCTTGGACTTACTTCAAGACTTATCGTTTCTGAAGTTGCGGCACAATGGCTATTATTAGCAATACCATAAAACTCACCTGATGTAGTCGGTGAATAAGTATTTCCTTCCATGGAAACTATATTCCCATCTTGATACCAAGTATAATTTTCAGCACCTTCTGGTAATTCTAAAACGCCATTTTCTCCACTACAAAATGGAGTAGGTGTATTATCTGTAATTGTAACATCTGGATATTGAGTGGTTTCAACGGCATCAAAATCAATTAAATCTGCTGTCAAAACATGAAGTCCTTCATTGATGTCAGAAGCAATAATTGTCCCTGAAGGTAGAAATGGGTAAACTCCCCAACATCCTGAATACCCAGAATATGAACTGTTAGAATGAGTGTCGTAATGAGCAACCTGTGTAGGGTTTGCTGGATCAGAAATATCAAATATCTGAACACCATCATGATAGTAAGAAGTAATTACATAGTTTCCCCTGATAAAGGGATTATGTGGAACATTATTCTCATGTGCTGGAGCAAGAAGTGGAAATTTAAAAGTTGTAACAGTGTTGATGTTTCCATTCCCAATATCGGAAATATCAAGAACACCCATAGGTAAACCAAGTGGAACTTCCTCTGCATAAATAACTGTATTGCCATCATCCGTTACCCAGCTACTGTGGTTGTATCCACTGGTTGCAATGTCTGACATGTAAACTGGGTTTTCAGGATCATTGAAATCCCAAATATAAAATCCATCGTATCCATGCGAACAATATCCAATGTTATCTCTAACGAAAATGTCATGAACATAACCACCTCCTGGTAATTCAACGGAAGCTAATATCGTTGGATTATCAGGGTCAGTTGCAATATCAAATATGATTACTCCATTGTTTTCTGTATCGGTCCCAACAGCATAAAGCCTTCCATGGTCATTGTCAATAAAGATGTTATGAGCTCTATTAAAAAACTCATTACTATGATAAGATTTTATAATCGTATCCTGAATGTTGCTAAGGTCAAAAATCATCAAGCCTTCTGAAGTGTTTTCAGAAACGGCATAAGCTCGGTCTCGGTATGTTTTCATATCTCTCCAAGTGGTTACTTGACCACCTTCAAAGAAACCAAGTTCGACAATATTATCAACATCAGTAACATCGAAAAAATGAACATAAGCAGCAGATCCCATGATCGCATATTCGTTTTGCTCACAGTCCACCCAACCCCAAATGTCGTTGTATTCTCTAGACCCTGCAGTTGGTAAAGTATCTGCATCCCACTGAGCATGTAAAGTCATATTTAATGGTGGAGTAATTTGGGCCTTTAAAGAAAAGGAAAAGGCTACAAGTAGCGTAAATAGTAGAAGCTTTTTCATTGATGATTTTAATTTGATGGCAGAAATCGTATTTTGCGCCTGGTGACAATTGAAGTTAATCGAAATATAAAGATTAATACTAATCTTTATATAACCATAAAAATTTTGCCATAATCTTCAAATCGAGATAAATAAAGGTCGAAATGCAAAATAAACTGCTTTTAGAGGTAAAAAACTTAAAAACATACTTCAGAACAGAGGGGAATCTGGTTAAAGCTGTGGATGATGTGAGTTTTGAAATTCATAAAGGAGAAACTATAGGTATTGTTGGAGAATCTGGATCTGGCAAGTCGGTAACTTCGCTTTCGATTATGCAGCTTATTCAATCACCTCCAGGAGAGTTCGCTGGGGGATCCATTTTATATCATCAGGATAACGAAACGACAGACTTATTGTCTTTGTCTGAAAAGGAAATGCAAAAATTGAGAGGCAATGATATTGCCATGATTTTTCAAGAACCAATGACTTCTTTAAATCCCGTTTTTACTTGTGGTGATCAGGTCTTGGAAGCCATTCTTTTGCATCAAAAATTAGACAAATCAGCAGGGAAGAAATTAACCTTAGCACTTTTTGAAAAAGTGGAATTACCAGATCCTGATCGGATTTTTAATAGTTATCCGCATCAACTTTCAGGAGGTCAAAAACAACGAGTAATGATTGCCATGGCAATTTCCTGTAATCCTGCACTATTGATTGCTGATGAGCCGACTACTGCTTTGGATGTAACCGTCCAGAAAGCAATTCTTAAGTTGATGAATGATTTGAAAAAGGAGATTGAAACTTCAGTGATTTTTATAACACATGATCTTGGTGTCATTGCTGAAATTGCGGATCGAGTGATTGTCATGTACAAAGGAAAGATTGTAGAACAGGGGAGTGTAGAGTCTATTTTTTCTAATCCAAAACATCCTTATACCAAAGGACTTTTAGCTTGCCGACCTCCACTGGATTTTAGAATGAAAAAATTACCAGTGATTGATGATTTTATGAAAGTGGTTAAAGATGAATCAGGAAAGGAGACTTTAGAGAAAAAAGATGTAAGTATAGATGCGGTTATCAATGGTTTAAAAATAAATAGTCAGATTACTAAGGATCGGTTTAAAAAATTGAGTTCTCAACAGCCAATTTTGAAAGTTGAAAATCTTAAAACCTGGTTTCCAGTTGAAAAGACTTTTTGGGGAAAACCGAAACGTTATGTAAAAGCTGTTGACGATGTGAGCTTTGAAGTATATCCTGGAGAAACACTTGGATTAGTTGGTGAATCTGGTTGTGGTAAAACGACACTGGGAAGAACGCTTTTAAAATTGACACCAGCTAATAGTGGAAAAGTGTTTTTTGAAAATAACGATTTACTCTCTTTCTCTAAAAGCGAAATGATGCCACTCCGTAAGGATATGCAGATCATTTTTCAAGATCCTTATTCTTCCTTAAATCCTAGAATGACTATCGGTCAAGCAATTATAGAACCAATGATTGTTCATAAATTGCATAATGGACAAAAAGAGAGAAAGGAAAAAGTGATCGATTTGTTGGAAACGGTAGGTTTAAAAGGTGATCATTATAACCGATATCCTCATGAATTTTCAGGAGGCCAACGGCAAAGGGTTGGAATTGCCAGAGCTTTATCTTTAAATCCTCGTTTTATCATTTGCGATGAATCTGTTTCCGCATTGGACGTATCTGTTCAAGCTCAGGTACTAAATCTCTTGATCGATTTGCGAGAACAATATGAATTTACTTATATCTTCATTTCTCATGATCTTTCCGTTGTGAAATTTATGAGTGATCGAATGATCGTTATGAATGATGGTAAAATCGAAGAAATGGGGCTCGCTGATGATATTTACAATAATCCGCAAAAAGAATATACGCAGAAATTGATTGATGCGATCCCAAGAGGAAGATAAAGAATAGATTTCAATATATTGAAATAGAGCGTGTAACATATCCTGTTTCGCATCGTCAATTTAGTAGAGTGTAGAAAAGTGAATCATTGTTAATGATTGTTAACAGATTCTTTTTTTTGTCACATTCGGAATATTTTTACGTTATACATGCAACCACAAGACGATTTCGGTTGTCTTTAGTATGAAAAACACCCCCTTTTGTCGATAAATTGTGACTTGAAGCTAGAAAAGTATAATTTTTAAGATGTTAAGGGATTTAACCAGAACCCTTTTAAGCTAAAGCAATGAAAAATTCAAAATTACGTACCCTTTTATTTTCTCTATTATTTATAGCTAGTATTGGCTCATATGTGTACATCAATTCCGTTGAGGTATCTGATTGCAACATGAAATGTCAAGCTAAGCAACAATTGTTGCAAGATGAAGATGATTCTCAAAACGCTGAATTACCTGATGTAAAGCTTTTCAAAAAGCTAGTTGAAAAAGGTAAGCAATTAATACCTTCTACACAGCTTTAATCTTTTTCCAATATCGCATCAATCCGGCTACGCTCATCCATGAGGGATTTGCTGCCTCGTATTGTTTTATTCCATTTTCTGAAATACCGTATTCTTTAAGTTGATTAGCAACATAAGCTTGAAAAGTGGGCGTGATCTCTCGCGAATCAGCATTATTGATGGCATGAGGTTTCATCCATTGGGCCCAATCATTTAGGCAAAAATCCAATTGATTTAGATGCTCATCAATGCTTGTTATCTCACCATAATGGGTCAGGTAGATAGAGTCTATGTCTAGTTTTTTTATCAATTCAATCGAATCTGTCCATTCTTCAATGTTTATATCCGGTGGAGGACAAGGCGGAACGACCATTCCATTGTTGATTCTGCAACCAGCCACATCTCCTGCAAATAAAGTTTTACCCATTTGCCAAGCGATATGATGAATCGCATGTCCTGGTGTATGCCATGCAGTCAAAGTCGTATCTCCAATAACAATATGCTCGCCATGATCTACTGTTTTTAATCGATCAGGATCAATTGATTCCATTTTTCCCCATAGGATTTCCATTTGATCTTGATAGATTCTTTTGGCTGAGTTCCAAAGTCTTTCTGGCTGAGCCATATGTGGTGCTCCAACAGGGTGTAAGTAAATGTCAGCCCCTAATTGCGCGAATGCCCAAGCTGCTCCGGCATGATCAAAATGAATGTGACTTAGGAAAACGTGCTTGATGTCACTAAGACTATATCCCGCATTTTCTATTCCTTTTTTTAAATGTGGAAATGTAGAGTGGGGACCAGTTTCGACAAGAATTGGACCTTCTGATGTTTCTATTAAAAATGCGGCAATGGCGTTTTCGATGCCTTGGAATTGTAGGTCTATGGTGTGTAGCATTTTTTGATTTTTGTATTGGTAAATGTATGAATATTGGGCTACGTTTTAATACCCAGCAGCCTGGCCATCTTTCCTCGATTCAGAAGCACCAAAGTAGACTTTATTTTTATCATCCCACATGATCGCTTGATAGCCTCCATAACCTCCAAGATCGAAACCAACTTTGTGTTTCATTTGCATTAATTCTCGAATGACCTGATAATCGATTCCAGTTTCCAGGACGACACGGCCACCATCGCTCATGATACCACCAGTTGGTTCGGAAGATCCGAAATGTTGAATTCTTGGAGCATCTCCAGCCTCTTGCAAATTCATTCCAAAATCTATCATATTGACCACGATTTGAACATGACCTTGAGGTTGCATTCCGCCGCCCATGACACCAAAACTAAGGAAAGGTTTTTTATCTTTTGTAACAAAGCATGGAATGATGGTATGAAATGGTCTTTTATGTGGTTCGTAGACATTGAAATGATCTTTGTCTAATGAGAATAATTCTCCTCGATCCTGAAGTATAAATCCTAAATCATCAGGCGTCATTCCTGATCCCATTCCTCGGTAATTACTCTGAATTAAGGAAACCATATTTCCCCATTGATCGGCGACAGTCATATAAATGGTTTCGCCATTTTCTAATACTCCTGCAGGCACGGCTCGATTTGCTTCCTTTGGATTGATGAGCATGTTTCTTTCCTTGGCGTATTTATCAGAAAGTAACCATTCGACAGGGATTTTATTGAAATCCATATCCGCATAATATTTTGCTCGATCCTCATAGACGACCTTCTTGGTTTCAACAAAAGTGTGAATGTATTCGGTACTACCAAAACCCATTGATGCGATATCGTATTGTTCTAAAATATTAAGCATTTGAAGTGCTGCGATACCTTGTCCATTGGGAGGTAATTCCCAAACATCGTATCCTCTGTAATTGACGGAAACTGGATCAACCCAAGTTGAAGTGTGGTCTTGAAAATCTCGCATGGATAAAAAGCCACCTTGCTCTTTAGTATACTTCACAATGGTCTCCGCAATTTCTCCTTTGTAAAAAGCATCTCTTCCTTTTTCGGAAAGGATTTTAAAGGTATTGGCTAGCCTTGGGTTTTTGAAAATTTCACCTTTCTTTGGAGCTTTTCCATTTGGCGTATAGGTTTCGGAAAAACCTGGATATTTGGAAAGAAGAGGAACAGATTTATTGATGTAGTAAGCGATCAATTCTGAAACAGGAAAACCACTTTCTGCATATTTTATAACGGGTTCAAAATTTTCAGACATCTTGAGTTTCCCAAATTTGTTATGCATTTCAAACCAACCATCTACACAGCCAGGTACAGAAACGGGGAGGGCTCCATGGGAAGGAATTTTATCATAATTGTTCTTTTTAAAATAATCTAAACTCAGGTCATAAGGTGATCGACCACTTGCATTAAGACCATACAGTTTTTGTGTTTTTGCGTCCCATATAATTGCGAACAAATCTCCACCCATTCCATTTCCTGTTGGTTCGACTAAACCCAACATCGCGTTTGCTGCAATAGCTGCATCAATCGCATTTCCTCCTTTTTTTAAAATGTCTAAACCTACCTGGGTGGCAAGTGGCTGACTGGTGGCTACCATTCCATTTTGAGCAATGACTTCTGATCGGGTCGCGAATTTATGACCAGTGATTCTGTCCTGAGAAAATAGGGTAGTGGCGAATAAAAGAAGGCTGAGTAATAGTGATTGTTTTTTCATGATGGAGGTGAGTTTTTGAATGTAAGTCTAAGTTTTAAAAACTAAAATTATTCTTCCTTTTCAGCATTGAATTTCAAAGAAGCACTATTGATGCAATATCGTTTTCCTGAAGGTGGTGGCCCATCATTGAAAATATGGCCAAGGTGGCCTCCACAGTTGGAACACAGTAATTCTATTCTAGTCATAAAGTGACTCGTGTCTTTCTTTTGTTCAATGGTGGCTGATTCTAGCTCACCCCAGAAAGATGGCCATCCACAGCCGGAATTAAATTTTTGTTCCGAAGAAAATAATTCGAAATCACAAGCTGCGCAGGAGTAAGTTCCGATGTCATCATGCTTGTCATATTCGCCTGTGAACGGACGTTCTGTTCCTGCTTCTCTTAATACCCGAAATTGCTCAGGAGTTAGCTCTTTCTTCCATTCTTCATTTGATTTATTGACTTTGTAATTCATAATATTGTTAATTTATTTTACTCAGTTAATATTTTCTTTGCAATTTAAACTTATAAATCACCCAATCGAATAGCCATTCAAGAAGGATTTAACATCCATTCTCTTCTTGCCTTGTAATTGTAATTCCAAAACTTTTACATAACCATCTTTGGTCGATATTTTTAAAAAATGTTTATTGTCGCTAGTCATTTTACCTACTTCTCCAGGTTTTTCCTCGTAATCCTTTTCTGTTTTAAAAATCTTAAGTTTTTTATCCTCAAACATAGTCCAAGCAGTAGGATAGGGGCTTAATCCACGAATGAAATTATGAACTGACTCGGTACTTTGATTAAAGTCTATTTCGCAGGTTTCTGTGAAAATCTTGGGTGCTTTAGAAACTAATGTATCATCTTGTTCTAATAGTACAATCTCTTCACTATCAACAGCTTGAATACTTTTTAGAATGACTTCAGCACCTAATTCTTTCATTCTATCATGGACTTCACCTGCTGTTTCGTTTTCACCAATATCCATTTTTGCTTGGTACAACATATCGCCAGTATCAATCTCATGCTTTAGAAAAAAAGTAGTGACCCCAGTTTCTTTTTCACCATTAATAACTGCCCAATTAATAGGAGCTGCGCCACGATACTTCGGCAAAAGTGAGCCATGAAGGTTCATGGTTCCCATTGAAGGCATATTCCAAACAATCTCTGGTAACATTCTGAATGCAACCACTACCTGAATATCTGCGTCTAATGCTCGAAGAGACTCGACAAATTCAGGAGCTTTTAGGTTTTTAGGTTGCAAAACAGGGATGTCATGAGTTTCTGCATATTTTTTTACTGGAGATTCTATCAATTTTTTGTTCCCACGACCACCAAATTTGTCGGTTGCGGTGACTACTCCTACGATATTATAACCAGCTTGATGTAGCTTTTCTAGTGAGGAAACCGCAAAATCTGGCGTTCCCATAAACACAATTCTTAAATTCATCTTAAATTTTTATAAAAAGTGTACATATATTGCCCCGAATAACGTCTAAATGATTGAAATTACCAAGAAAATTTGATCTTTGTATTATTTAGTATTTAGCATTAGATTTGTCGGCTGACTCAACAATTAAACTATTAATTTATTAGGCGTATTTATTAGCAAGTTATTTTTTAAAATCATCTTAAAATATTCAAGACAATTAACTTATTATCAATTGTTTATGAAATTTTAAAATGCCAAAATAATCTATTACATTTTCATTCGTCTTGTATATAAAATTAAGTAAACAAAAATGAGAGAACTTAAATTACTTATCTTCTTATGTTCCATTACCTTTTTAAATGCGCTGAACGCACAAAATGTTCAATTAGAAGGATATGTCTACGAAACAGGCAACCGTGGATTTCTAAATGAAGTGTCAATAGATGTTTATGATACTTCCGATCGATTGATCACTTCTGTAAATAGTGACTTGAGTGGAATTTTTAAAGTTGATTTGCCTATTGGTATGGACTTGATCATCAAAGCTTCCAAAGATATTTTTAAAGAAAAGGTCATGGCCGTTTCTACAGTTGGAAAGTCACTGGATGAAAAACTTTACCTCAAGGTTGAAATGGAAAGACAACCAGGATATATTTTTGACGTGACTCTAGCTGCAAGAAGAAATGAAAAAGAGATCAAGCAAAACCTTCCTTCAGATGCAATTCAAGGTGCTCGAATTGAGGTGTATAATAATACAAAAGATAAGCAAGTTCTAGATCTTATCGATTATCCAAATCCGAATTTTAAGATTCATTTTGAAGATGGAAATCACTATACGATCATGGTTCGAAAGAAAGGCTTTTTTACAAAACGTATGGAAGCCTATGTAAATGTAAAAGGTTGCATTCTTTGTTTTGATGGAGTGGGTGAAGTTAAGCCTGGAGTTTCTGATATCATGACTGAAGAAAATACCATGGGAACATTGCTTGCTAATGTCGAAATGCAAAAAGTTGAAGTAGGAAAAGCGATCAAAGTAGAAAATATATATTACAATAAAAACTCTGCGAAAATACGAGATGATGCTGCAGAGGAATTAGATAAATTAATTACGGTATTAAAAGATAATCCATCTTTGATTATTGAATTGAGTTCGCATACTGATTCTAGAGGTGAGGATAAATTCAATATGAAGCTTTCGCAGAGAAGGGCCGAAGCTGCAGTAAATTATATAACCAATGGTTCTGATATTGAAAAATTTCGGATAACTGCAAAAGGTTATGGAGAAAGTAAATTAGTAAACCGATGTAAAGATGGGGTTGAATGTAGTGAAAGAAGGCATCAGAAAAATCGTCGAACAGAAATAAAAGTTACTGGTGTTTTGTCTGAAGATCCATTGAAAGATTTTAGCTTGACTCGTATTATTCAAAAAGAAAAAGAGGCTAAGTTGCTAGAAGAAATTTTAAACCAGGAAGTTATTGAGGTCAAAGCAGGAGAGGATTTACCTGACGAGATCAAAAAGCAAATGGAGGAAACAGGTAAAAAAACAAAAGACATAAAATCGGACTCAGAAATGCAGGCTATGCACAAAGAAGAGGAAGTAGAACAAGTTATAGAACAGGTTGAACTTGTTTCTGTTGCTTCTAAACCTAAAGTGAGCGAGGTAGTTGTAGATCAAGAAATACCTGCTTCAACACCTGAATCTGTAAAGGAGGTTTCAAGACCTGTAATTAAAGAAAAGATTAGTCAGCCTACAGCTCCTGTGGTTAGACCTAATAAAAAAAGGAAGACATCAGATGCTAAAATTGCTTCTGATGCTGGAAATTCTAATGGCTCAAGAATTATCAATGAATTGGAGGTAAATGTAGAATATCAGCCTTCTGCTCCGCAAAGAATCGAATCAGGTTATACTGGTTATATGGTTGAGTTTTTTACTTCTCAGAATGAATTACCTCAAAGCCATGAGATCTTTTCAAAGCATGGAAAGATTTATAAAGAGGTAAAAAAAGATGGAAGCCATGCTTATCTATTTGGACCTTTTGGAGAATGGAGAGATGCTAATCGTTTTCTACTTTCAGCAGTGATTGGAAACTATGAAAGTTCTAAAGTAATTCGATATAAGAAAGGGAAGAGAATGACGAAGAATTAATTTTAACGAATTTGTTTCTTTATAAATTGGCCTTTTGGTTTTTACCAAAAGGCCAATTTATATTTAACCATTGATCAATCACAAAACATATCTCTCAAATAAATTTTCCAATACTTTCTTTGGATCATTACTTAGCCCAGGATGAGTTTCAGAACTTTGAATAATAGTACTCCTTGAAGCAGTTAACCATCGAAATCGGGAGGCTAATTCTAGCTCACCAATAGCACCACCTTTGGGACTACCTTCGCAAACTAATTCCCAAGCTTTAAGGTATTCTCCTAGGGCTTCGATGTCGATGTCTTCAGCAAAAGCTTTTAGTCGATTTTCATCAAGGTGAAATTTTATTCCTAAGAACTTTTTTCTTTTAGAAAAGAGAATCACACCAACGTTTAGAAACTCTTCCCGTTCAACTTTAGGAACCACTCTGATCACCGAATACTCATAGGTTTGTCTATCTTGCATCGGCTGCTTCTTTTGATAGTGAATCAATATTTTCTAGTTTCGCAACTAAGAATTCTATATATGCAAACCGTCTTTCATCAGGTGTCATCGAACTCGTTTCATCGGTCAACCAATCATCAGGAAGATTTGAAACGATCTCTTCAATGACCGCTTTGTTTATAGAGTTTTTAATCGCCTCTTTAGCTTCTTCCAATTGACTAGCTTTCTCTAATAAAACATGGTCTTTGATACTCGGAAAGGTTCGAGTCAAATGAGATTTCCAGTTGTCCCAATTGTGATGAAAATATAAACTTGCACCATGATCAATTAACCATAATTCTCGACTCCAGTTGAGTAGGTTTGTATTCTTGGCAGTACGGTCAATATTTGTAATCATGCTGTCCAATAGAACTACTTTGGAAGCAGAGAAAGGATCTGCTATTGATACGAGCGGATCATAGGTTATCGCGCTTGATAGAAAATGTAATCCAAGGTTAAGTCCAACACTGAATTTCAATAAATCCTGAATTTCTTCGTCTGGTTCTGTTTTACTAAAAGAATCGTCCAAATTCATAAATACTAACTCAGGTACTTTTAGACCCATCGCTCTCGCCAATTCTCCTCCGATGAATTCCGCGATTAAAGCCTTTTTACCTTGTCCTGCACCTCTGAATTTTAGGACATACAGAAAATCATCATCCGCTTGTACAATGGCAGGAAGAGATCCTCCTTCTCTCAAAGGTTTTATATATTGAACGACATCAACGGTTCGTATTTCGATCTTAGTCATGAGGTGCAAGATAGGGAAAATAAGAAGTGACTTTTAAATTCAAAGGAAAATATTTCCATTCCACGGGATTTCACCACCTCGCCAAATCGTTAAAGATAATCCAACATAAATAATTGAGATAAGCATGTATAGTATAACCAGAAAATGCAAAATTATATATCTCTTATTTGTAATTAATTTGAAGCCGACATATGCTCCAACAGGAATAAGCGAAAGGAAGTACATTATGAGATATGCTACATCTCCTAGACCTGCTCCAAAACTTATTTTTGAGTTCCATACTCCGAGTGCTGTTATGAAAAATAGCACGCAATAAAAGACAAATAGAACAAGGAAAAGACGAAAACCTTTTGATTCCATTAAGTCTGGTGACTTAAATTCTGATTCTTCATTTGAAAAGTCCTTGTCTAATATGTTTTTCATTAACACTTATCTTTTTCTTAAATATCTCACCTCCTGGACTAAGATCAATAGTAACATCACCATTATAGCAAGCGTTATAAAAAATTCAACTATAATAAAAGACGTTGTAATATAAAAGTCGAAATTTATGGTATATCTAACCAACATATAAACACAATAGACAATAAAACAAACGATAAATGGTCTGCTAAAAAAAGGTGTTTTCTCTTTCTTATATTCTGTAATTCCTTGTTTTAGATTATACAGCACAAAAATGATGGTAAATACATTGCCCATTAAAACCATTATCAATTCAATGTTATGATTACCTATTGCCGAGTTAGAATACTGAAAAATACTACGGATAGAGCTAACAGCGCTAATTAAAAACAATATTGATAATATAAACCTTGAGCCAATGATTACTTTGCTAGTAGGTTTGTTTTTTAATTCTTCAAAATCTAAAATATCTTTCATCTTGTTAAGTTATATCTTTTCTTTGGTATATTGAAATCTTTATAAAATCTCAATCTCTATCATTTATTTTAACATAATTCACTACCTTTCCGATATAATCAAATTCTAAAAAAGTGGAATTCAACTGGACAACATTTGATGGGCTTTCGATCTTTGGAAAAGAATGGAAGATAGCAGATCCTAAAGCAGTAATCGCTTTGGTTCATGGTTTTGGCGAGCACAGTATGCGTTATGATGCTATGGCCAAATATTACAATGAACGCGGTTATGCGATGGTCGGATATGACCGTAGAGGACATGGCCAGTCTTCAGGACCTAGGGGGCATACGCCTGATTATGAAGCCTTGTTGAAAGAAATCGATATACTGATTGATACGAGTAAAGAAAGATATCCAGGCAAGCCTATTGTATTATATGGCCATAGTATGGGAGGTAATCTGGTTTTGAATTATATGATCGAACGCCAAAATCCGGATATCGATGTTCAGTTGGTGACAGGTCCATGGATTAAGCTTGTAGCAGAACCACCAGCATTATTAAAGCTTATTGTACGAATGATGCGTCATGTTGCTCCAGGGTTTACTCAAGGAAAAAAGCTGGCGGATTTTATCTCTAGGGTAAAAGATGAGAGAGAAAAGTATATGAATGACCCACTGAATCATGGCAAAATATCTTTTAATTTGGCTCATGCAATGTTTACGAGTAGTGATTTCCTTTATAAATATAAAGGGGAATTTCAGATTCCTACATTGATTCAACATGCGGGTGATGATAAATTAACGAGTCCTGATGCATCAAAAATTTTCGTTGACAATATATCTGGTGATGTCACTTTTAGAATTTGGGAAGGTTTATACCATGAGATTCATAATGAAAGTAACAGAGAACAGGTTTATGATTATTCTATTGAATGGATGGATACCAAGCTGCAAGAATTGATTAAGTAATTCTGATTAAGCTTCTGTGAGTCAAATGATTATAACTGAGTGCCGATAGTTTTAAAACATATTCTATGTTGAAAAACCTCCAAAGGAGTATATATTAAACAAAATCGTTAAATAAAGCATAGCTACCGTTGGCTACCAAAAACCTACCGTTCAGTGGAATACACTTTTTTAGGAATGTATCTTGTACCATTTTTGTATCCACTTCACAATATGCCTGAACAGCATTTCCCATTTATCTCACACTCAGCACACCCTAATAATTTGTTATTTTTACATTCTATAATAGCTGACATTTAACCAATGGCGAAGGATTTTCCGTTTTACAAACAATTCGATGAGACAGACTGTGGCGCAGCCTGCCTTAGGATGGTTGCACGGTATTATGGAAAATTTTATTCTTTGGAATACCTTCGTGATCTAACTTTTGTAGATCGACAAGGGGTTTCTTTACTAGGAGTGAGCGACGCAGCAGAAGCCTTAGGCTTTCAAACACTTGGTGTCAGAATTAGCTATGATCGTCTGATTGATGATATCCCCGTTCCAGCAATTGCCTTTTGGCGACAATCACATTTTATTGTAGTTTTTAAAGTTGATAAAAGTCATGTTTGGGTAGGTGATCCTGCGGCAACAAAGGTTTATAAGATCACCCGAGCAGAATTTGAGAATGGATGGATTGTAGGTCAGCAACAAGGTCAGGATGTCGGGGTTTTACTTTTGATGGAAACAACTCCCGAATTCTTTTTAGAAGAAGGGGAAGAGGTCAAGAGAACGAGCTGGTCTTATGTTTTTTCTTATTATAAAAATTATAAAAAGCTAATCTTTCAGTTGGTATTGGGCTTAATCCTGGGAACAATTATTCAGGTGATTTTTCCATTTATCATGAAAGCAGTGGTTGACTTGGGTGTACAACTGAATAATACTCACATCATAGTTATCATGTTGGTGGCTCATCTGGTGCTGTTTTTTACACAAGCTTTGGTCGATGGAATTCGTAGCTTTATTCTGTTACATACTGGAACTCATGTCAACATCAGGATGGTTTCCAATTACCTAGTCAAGGTGATCAATAAGCCAGTCAAGTTTTTTGAAACTAGAATGACTGGTGATATTTTGCAAAGGGTAGAGGATCATAGAAGGGTAGAACGTATGTTGACTTCTTCTTCCATCCAAACTGTTTTTTCAATTTTTGGTTTTATAATATTTGGTATCATTCTTTTTGTTTTTGACCCTTGGATTTTTCTAGTCTTTTTAATTGCATCCATTGCTTACTTAGCGTGGGTGATATTTTTTTTAAGAAAAAGGAAAGAGCTGGATTATAAACGCTTTGATGAGATGGCAGTGAACCAGAGTGCATTGATCCAAATGATTCAGGGTATCAATGACATTAAATTACACAATGCCGAAAAAACAAAACGTTGGGAATGGGAAAGAATACAAGCAAAGATTTTTAGATTAAATAAACGATACCTAAACTTAAATCAGTGGCAAAGAACTGGTGCTAATTTTATCAATGAATCGAAGAATATTATCATTTCCTTTTTAGCTGCAAAAGCGGTTGTTGATGGTCATATGACTTTGGGGATGTTAGTGGCCGTCCAGTATATCATCGGTCAGTTAAATAGCCCGATTGATCAAGTTGTTCAGTTTATTCAGTCTATGCAGGATGCTAAAATTAGTTTGGAACGAATGAATCAAATTCATCAATCTGATCTAAAGGAAGAACCAGAAACTAAGGTTAGGATCATGCCTGAAAATGGGGACCTAAAATTTGAAGATGTCTCCTTTCAATATGGTGGTTCTAGTTCTCCTGTAGTATTGAAGAATGTAAACCTGATTATCCCGAAAGGTAAAACAACGGCTATTGTTGGAACGAGTGGAAGTGGAAAAACAAGCCTTTTAAAACTACTCTTGAAATTCTATGAACCTACGGAAGGTACAGTTAAGCTTGGCGAAATTAGCCTAGTCAATTTTGACGATAAAGTCTGGAGGAATAAATGTGGCGCGGTCTTACAAGACGGATATATTTTTACAGAATCGATAGCAAAGAATATCGCTCTTGGCGAAGAAATCATTGATAAAAAACGATTAATAACTGCCGTTAAAATTGCTAATATCCAAAACTTTATAGAATCATTACCTTTGGGATATAATACAAAAATTGGATCTGAAGGTGTCGGTTTGAGTCAAGGACAAAAACAAAGAATTTTAATCGCAAGAGCTATTTATAAAGAACCTGAATATTTCTTTTTTGATGAAGCGACGAATGCATTGGATACTGAAAATGAAAGGATCATTATGCAAAATCTCGCTCAGTATTTTGAAGGTAAAACAGTTATAACTGTTGCACACCGATTGAGTACGGTGAAAAATGCGGATCAAATAATCGTGATTCAAAAAGGACAAATAATAGAGCAAGGTTCTCATGAAGAATTGATAGTTTTGAAAGGAACTTACTTTGGTTTGATCAGGAATCAGTTGGAGCTTGGGAATTAAAAAATTCCTAAATCAAAATTCCTAAATCAAAATCGAAATGAGCTTAGTTTTTTAAATTAAAATCTACTAAACCAAAACTCATAGTATTTGAGTATTTAAAAAATTAAAAAGCATCCTCTGTTCCAAATTTTTATTTTGATACTCATTTTGATTAAATTCAATTGCTAAACTTCTAAAAATGGAAAAGCAAGACAACATAAAAAATCATAGTGAAGAACTTCAGGAAGTCCTGGGAACTCCTCCTAGATGGCTAGTCCGTTGGGGGACGATGATTGCGTGTTTTGCTTTTTGTGCTTTGCTTGCAGTTGCTTATTTTGTTGAGTATTCAGATACGATAAAAGCGGACTTGGTTTTAACAGCTCCTAATCCGCCAGTGACTATGATGGCAGATCGTCAAGGATTATTGGAAGCTGTTTTAATAAAAGACAATGAAGAAGTTTCTGAAGGCGATTTAATTTTAGTTTATTCCAGCGCAGCGAACATGCTTGATATTGACTCCTTGGAAAAGGATTTAAAATATTTTTCAGGAGAAGTTTATGCTAGCGATCTAGAAAAATTTCTTCCATTGAGGTTTTTGCAATTAGGAACTTTAGACGATGAGTATAATGAGTTTTTAAAAAACTATGATCTTTTCACCTATGGTGAAGTTTCGCAAAATGATCAGAAAGAAATAAATAGATTAAATCGAGAAATAAGAGATATAGAATTAAGCATTCGAAATGAGGAAGGAAAAAGAGGAGACATAGAAACAAGGAAAAGTATAGCAGCTCAATTAACTGCTCGTTATCAAAGAGAATATGCTTCTGATCCTCAAAAATATATTGGCTTGATAGAACAAAATGCTCAAAAGGTTAAGGAAATCGAGAGAGAGTTAAAAGAGCTAGAAAGCAATATTGAAAACAAAAAATTAAAGATTAAAGATATTAATAGAGATATTGAAACTGTACGACAACAAAGCGGAGAAGTTAATACAGTCTTGATTGGAGAGATCCGTAAAAACATTAATGATTTAAAAGGAGGAATCAAAATCTGGAAAAATGAAAATTTGATTTTTGCACCTATCGATGGGCGCGTTTCCTTTTTTGAAGAGTTTGACAATGAAAACCAAACAGTCAGTGAAGGAAGTAAAATATTACAAATAATTCCTCCAGGCGAAGCAGGCGAAATGTATGGAAAAGTTGATCTTCCTCAATTAGGTTCCGGTGATGTTGAAGTTGGTCAGGAGGTCGTCATAAAATTTGATAAATACAGAACCCATGAATGGGGAATGATTGAAGGAGTGGTAAAAAGTAAGTCAGATGTACCTCAAGAAGATAATACGTATAAAGTGGAAGTGGAATTGACAAATGGCCTTAAGACAAGTATTGGCAAAGAACTTAATTTCAAACAAGGAATGCAAGGGACTGCTGAAATTGTAACCAAAGAGAAACGGTTTTTGTATCGTTTGTTTGATAATATTTTTTAGAGTATCTATGGTTTTCTGTAGGTTAATGAGTAAGTACAAACTATGAAAATATTCCCCTATGTTCTAGCCAGAATTGGAGGGCTGCCGACTCGACATTTGGCAGACTTATCCTGGTCTGATAAAGAACAATTAGAAGGATATTTAAATGGTTTGAAGCTTCTCGAAAAACAAAGGCAAGATGTACTTTCCGAACTACTTTCACTGATCAATCAGGTCGAAGATTATCCCGCCAAATTTTATCTTAAAATCATCCGAAGAGATATTTACAATCGAAGAAATTTCAAAGTGAAGCCTTTTGAATATAAAGGAAGTTTTGAAATAGAGTTCCTTAAAGTAAGGGAAGCCGTTCGCTCTTATAAAAAACTATTGTCTGATCAGTATCTAACTGCGCAAAATTTTAAAGAGGTCTACGAAGCTGAAGTCAATCAACTTAGGAATCAGATCCAAGGAAATACCTTACCTGAAGCCTTAAGCAAAGGACTTCAATTGGCCAGCCATTCTTTGCTTAGTCAGATCGAAAGTTACCAATCAAAACAGGGGCAAAAAGCCAATAAAAAAATTCGACAAACGGAACAATCTCTGCTTCAGTATCTAACTAGGGTTTCTGCTAAAACATCTCCTTTTAGCTCCTTTACCAAACTAGCATTAATTGATTTAGAAGGTAAAATCAAGAGTGAGGAAATTAGAAAAATTCGATTGAATAATTCATTATATCGGATTTTTAGAGATGGACTTATTCACTATCCTCCTTTTTATATAAACCTAAATATTCGCTTAAATTCATCCTTGAAATCAATCGAGAATGAATGGGTATTTTTGTTAAATACTCGAAATATTGAATCCGTTCAGCGAATGGATAAAAGTGATATTGTTGATTTTTTGATTATTGCTTTAAAGGAAGTTAGACAATCGATTTCGTTCACTGATTTTGTGAAAAAGTTGCTGGAAGAAGTAGAAGCAGATGAGTCTTCCATGAGGCAATATGTTTTGCAATTGATCGATTATGGTTTGATCGAATGGGATTGGCCGTTTTCAGGTTTAGATCCTGAATGGCACTTAAAATTAAGAGATTTACTGGCTGATTATTCGAAGAATTCCTTATTGACAGACTTGAAAAATATGATAGAACAAGTTGTGGACTTAATGACAACTTTCGAAAATGGAGATTTAAAAACGAGGAAAAGAATACAGTTGGAAGCCTTTGATTTACTGAAGAATAAATCAGAAGAATTATTACAGGTTTCTGGTCTTAGTGACTTGAAACAATCGGCAACTTCTGACCACTTGAAAAAGATTTTCTCCACTGAATTTAATTTAGTTTTAGAACAGATTTTTTACGAAGACGTCAGCCAAGAATATCAAAGCGATTTTTCAAAAGAAGATTTCGAAAGAGTGGGGAAGGAGTTGAATGAATTGTCTTACTTGATGAGTCCGTTTTATTATAATGTTAAAAAAGAAAAAATACAGCATTTTTTTAAAGGGAACTTTTCAACTGAAAGAGTAGATCTGCTTACTTTTTATGAAGCTTATTTTAAAGATCCGATTTTCAACGTTCCTGCTTCTTCACAGGCAATGATTGGAAAACGGAATGAATTTTTAAAAGAAATACTAAATAAGGGAAAATGGAAAACTCTAGATCATTTTCATCTAGATTTTGAAGATTTTCCTAAAGTAAATGAGGAACTTCAAAAAGAGCATAAATCTAAAGCTTCTTTAATTCAGTTATTTGAAGAAGATGGTAAAATCAAAGCATTTGCTGATACCATCTTTATGGGCTATGGGAAAATGTTTGGACGTGTCCTTCATCTCTTTCCGGAAGAACTGACGAATAAGATCAAAGAAAATAATCTGGAAATAAACAAAGCGCATCTTTCCGTAGAATGTGTTGATGCATCGGTTTATAATCCAAATGTTCATCCGAGTTTGGTGCCACTCGAATTTCAAATGCCTGGCAGTCAAAATAATCTACCAAAGTCAAATCGAATTTCTATTGAAGATCTCGAAATTTGTTTAAAAAATAATTCTCTTACCTTAGAACACAAATCATTAAGCAAAGAAATTATAACTTATAATTTTGGCTTTGAAGCATTAGAAAACCGAAGTCCTATGTATCAATTACTGATGGCATTTGGTTTGCAATCTGCTAGCCCAGAATTATTAAACATACTCTTAGATCATAACCTTTCAAAAAAAGAAGATTCCGGCATCATCAACAAGCCACGGATTTCAATCGGCGAGCATTTGGTCATCCAGAGAAGAAGTTGGGGAATTCCAAAGACTTTGATTCCTCAAAAACTAAATGCTGGGGATCATGCTTCTTATTTTATAAAAATAAATGAATGGAGGAAGTCATTGAGTATTCCTGCGATCGCTTTTATCAAACTCAATTCTGATGAATATCCAGGCAATAAAAAGATTGCTCGATCTGATGATTACAAACCTCAGTTTATGGACTTCCAAAGCCCATTGATGGTTCAACTTTTTGCAAAATTATTGAATAAAGTACCTGAAGTTTTGAAGATTGAAGAAGCACTTCCAGGTATTGATATGAGTGGTAAAGAGGAGGAATATGTATCGGAGTATTTGTTGGAGTGGAATGTGGACAAGTTAACAAGTTAATAAAGGAACAAAAGTAACAAGTGAGCAATAGGTAAAACTCAGAGCCATTGCTCACTTATTAACTTGTTCCTCTGTTCCTCTGTTACAGATGTATCACCTCTCCATAAGCCGCTGCCGCCGCTTCCATAACCGCTTCGCTCATTGTTGGGTGAGGGTGAATTGTTTTGATAATCTCATGGGCAGTCGTCTCTAGTTTTCTAGCAGCAACTACTTCTGCAATCATTTCTGTTACGTTATAACCGATCATGTGAGCACCTAACCATTCGCCATATTTAGCATCGAAGATCACTTTCACAAAACCATTTTTCGCTCCAGCAGCACTTGCTTTTCCAGAGGCAGAAAATGGAAACTTACCAACCTTAAGTTCATATCCAGCTTCTTTGGCTTCAGCTTCCGTGTAACCAACAGAAGCAATCTCCGGGATACAGTAAGTACAGCCAGGAACATTGTTGTAGTCGATTGGTTCTACGTTTTGACCAGCGATTTTTTCAACACAAGTAATCGCTTCAGCAGTAGCAACGTGAGCTAAGGCCTGTGTAGCAATGACATCACCAATTGCGAAAATACCAGGGACATTAGTTTGGTAAAAATCATCCACATTGATCATCCCTCTTTCCGTTTTGATTCCAAGGGTTTCTAGACCAATGTTTTCTGTATTTGGAGAAACTCCAACAGCAGAAAGAACAACATCGCATTTGATGATTTCTTCTTTGCCCGTTTTTCTGTTTTTCGTAGTTACGGTACATCCTTTTCCTTTGGTGTCAACCTTTTCTACAGAAGTATTTGCCATAACATTTACTCCTGCTTTCTTAAATACTTTGGTCAATTCCTTAGAGATATCTTTGTCTTCTCTAGGTACTAAACCTTGTTCCATGAATTCAACAACAGTTACTTCTGTACCTATTGAATTGTAGAAATAAGCAAACTCAACACCGATTGCTCCTGCTCCAACTACAACGATTGACTTAGGCTGTTTTTCTAAAGTCATAGCTTTACGGTAACCGATAATCTTTTTACCATCAATTGGAAGATTAGGCAATTCTCTAGCTCGACCTCCAGTCGCTACGATGATATTACTCGCTTCGTAAGTCGTTACTGCACCTTTATCATCTGTTACTTCAACTTTCTTACCTCTGGCCAATTTACCAGTTCCCATAATGACCGTAATCTTGTTCTTTTTCATCAAGAAGCTGATTCCTTTGCTCATACCATCTGCAACACCTCGGCTACGGCCAATCATCGCATCAAAATCTACTTTAGAACTTCCGACTTTGATACCATAATCTTCAGCATGGCTGATGTAATCAAATACCTGAGCACTCTTCAATAAAGCTTTGGTCGGAATACATCCCCAGTTGAGGCAAATACCTCCTAGGCTTTCTCTTTCGACAATAGCTACATTCATTCCCAATTGAGAAGCTCTGATCGCAGCTGGATAGCCACCTGGGCCACTTCCTATTACTATTAAATCGTATTTCATCTATTATAATTTAATTGGTTGTTCTTGAAAATCGACGCAAATATAGATAATTATTAATAAGGTTGATTAAGAATTTAAAGAATCTTAATCAACTGACATTAATATGATTGGAAATGGGAAATTGTTTTGGATTTTGAAGCTTATTTAATGTTTTAATGGCTTAGTTACATAAGGAATTAAAGAGTTTTTTCTTTTCCTCTAATGATAGCATTGTTACCTTTTTTATAAAATTGTTATTAAAGATTAAACTACTATACACTTTTGAAATCAAATTAAAAAAATGAGTGAATACCCTCCCAAATGTAACAAAAACAAGCTTTATGCTAAGATTTTTTCCGAATATTCACTCATTCTTTCATTCACTCATTTTTAAACGAATATAGAGTAAACTACTAAAGATTAGAGATTTACCAAAAAAGTGTACAGCAATTTAATTAAGGATTGAGAAATTCATTAACTTTATTCTGAATTATAAAAATATAAAGAACATAAAAAACAAGCTTATGAAAACGAATCTAATGGCCA
The DNA here is from genome assembly GCA_937921595.1 of uncultured Saprospiraceae bacterium. Lineage (GTDB taxonomy): Bacteria > Bacteroidota > Bacteroidia > Chitinophagales > Saprospiraceae > JAHDHW01. Next base: position 13,060 of record CAKZTD010000029.1, on the reverse strand, counting down.
CGGTCTTGGTCTTTACCCTTATCGCTGTATCTCATTTTAATGCTTTTAGTCAAATCCAAATTGGTAATGATCTCGAAGGGATCGAAGCTGAAGAGGAGTTTGGTGGAAGTCTCGCTATTACCGATGATGGAACTAGAATTGCTGTTGGAGCAAGATTAAATGATGAAGCTGGCGATAATGCTGGGTATGTACAAGTGTTTGATTTAATTGATTCTGTATGGACTCCACTTGGGGATAGAATTCTTGGAACGGGGGCAGGAGCTTGGTTGTATCAAGTAAGCCTGTCAACTGAAGGCAATAGAATTGCGATTGGTGCCTATAAAAACAGTGAAGGTGGAAATCAAGCTGGAAGTGTAAGAGTATTTGATTGGGATGGCTCAGAATGGTCACAAGTAGGAACTACTTTATTGGGAGAGAACCCAGGTGACTTTTTTGGATTTGACGTTTCATTATCTGGTGATGGAAACCGATTAGCTGTTGGTTCACCGGATTTTGATAAAGAATTTGAAAATGATGGATTGGTGAAAGTATATGATTGGGATGGTTCAGATTGGATTGCTTTCCCAATTATTGATGACTTTTATGGAGAATTTAAAAACGACAAAATGGGTTTGCATGTTGCACTTTCCAAAGATGGCAATCACTTAGCAGCATATGCGGCTTCTTTAGAATTTCCTAACGATATTCATGATTCTTATGTTCGAATATTTAAATATGAAAACGGAGAATGGTCTACAGAAGATACTTTTTCTAATAATAGAGATGGTTATGGAAGATCTATAGCATGGTCCGGAGATGGTAATGTGTTAGGAATAGGTGCATCTAATATAGCTTCTGGTCCTCAGTATTACGGTCAAGTAGACATATTTCATGAGGTAAATGGCAATTGGGTTTTAAAAGGACCAAGTATAATTGGTGCACCTCAGCAAAATATTGGAACTTCTTTAGCTTTATCGGAGCAAGGAGACTCTATAGCAACAGGATCTGTTTTAGGAGATGATCCTAATAATCCTGCTGATAATGAAGGTATGGTCTATTTTTATAATTATGATTCTTCTTCGAATGATTGGCAAATCTCTGAAGAAACAATTGGGGGAGTAGGAACCCAAGATCGATGTAGTGAAGATATTGCAATGACTCCTAATGGAAAACGAATTGCAGTGGGCTCGACCTGGAATGATTCGGCTGGAGAAAATGCTGGCCATGTTCGGGTTTTTGATATTAATATCGATGTGATTTCCTCGGTTAAGAATCCTGATAATTTATTAGAAGGTGTTTCTATTTATCCGAATCCAACCAGCGGTCAACTAATCGTTGAATTAGATCAAGTAGAAAGCTCTGTTTATATTTTATTGAGAAACAGTTTGAATCAAATCATTCAACAAAAGGAATTTGAGCATATTGATAAAATGCAAATGGATATTAATGCGCCACAAGGTTTGTATTATTTGGAAGTGAGGACAGGGGAGGGGAAGGTGAAAAATATGAAAGTTTTGAGGTTTTGATAGTTAACAGAGAAGGATAGAGTATTGGGTATTGGTGGTGTAACAGTCATTGGTTTTAAAAAAGTTGATTTGAGAACAACAAGGATTAACGAATAGCGATTTTAGATGTATGGTCTTACGCTAAACTAAATCAGAAATTTACAATCGTTGTTCCTTGTTCGTAAATCAAACTAATATCTAGTAGTATTAAAAAAAATCTATTAAAAAATAAAAACCCCATCCGTAAAAAACGGTGGGGTTTTAAATACTGATACTACTTCTACTTCATTCTTCTAGCTTGGCCGACCCAATCATCATTTTCAATGTGGTCCGGTGCTAATTCCATGATGCCATTGATCTCTTCGATATCTTCAGAAGTCAACTTAGCTAATTGCTCTAAGCGGAAGATACCGATCGCATTGAGTTTCATTTCAATATAAGGTCCAATGCCGATGATCGATTGCAAATTATCTTTTTGAGTAGGACTGGCTTCTCCAATCCTATCGAAGTTTATTCTTTCAAGATTTCTGACGATTCGGTTATCTCCTGAATCACCAACGATTGTTCTAGCTTGAGAAACCCATTTTTCACTTTCGATTTTTCCTTGAGGTAGTTCGAGGAAAAAATTTAGAAGTTTTTGATCGTATTCATTAAGGTTTGCTATTTGTTGAAAACTGTTAATGCCGATTGCAATGAATTTTTGTTCAATCAAATTCCCTAAACCTTTCAAATCTCTTAAATTGTCTGTAGAACGAGGATCAGCTTTTCCAATTCTCCCAATATCAACTTGTTTACTTCTGTTTTTGATTCTTAATAAAACACTTTCTTTATCTTTGGTTGGTTTTAAATCATAAGATTTAATTTGATCTTCCAATTTAGCATTTAATGCTTTATTAGCTCTCTTCAAAAGAACGATTTCTTCACTGAGTTTTGAAATTGCTTCGTCTCCTCCTTTATTTGCAGATACCGATACAGATTTAGACATTTCTAATTCTAAATGTTCCTTTTCTTTACTGAGTGCCAGGAACTTTAATTTCAATTTTTTATAATTGTTTTCCCATTCCAGCATTCCTTTAGTTGGGATCCCTGAATCTGAGGAAGTGACTTTATTTATAACAAGGTCATTTTCTTTTTTTACTTTCAAATAAGAAACCTCGGTTTGTTGTAATTGCTTTTCCGTTTCGTGGAATTTGATTTTCCATTTATCGGCTTTGATTTTCAGCTTCTGATTTTTTTCTTTAACCTCATCATAAGCATCAATCATTTTCTGATTTTTTTGAAGCTTAAGTTTTACCTCCGTTCGGAATTGTTCGTATTCTCTAAAGATAAACTCTTTATCATGTTCTAATTGTTGAACAATATCTTTATAAGATTGAATCCGCTTATTTTGCTTCTCCGTTTTTTGAGAATATTTAAGCGTTTCAGCTTGTAGATTATTAGAATGCCTAACCAAACTTTCTTGCTCTTCTTCAAGTTGTGAAACCTTGGCTTTGTAATCTTTATACTTAGATAGAATGCTTTGGAGTTTATCGCTTTTATAAACCCAGGCTATTGAAAAGCCTAAGCCAGAAGCGACCAGCATCATGATAAAAACAGCAGTTGAAACAGAAGTCATTAATATAAAGTATCAGTTAATAATAAGAAGTGTAATCAGTTGGATTACAATGGATTCCGTAAATGTAATCAAAAAATTCTTATTTCAATATAACTGTTCGCATTATTTCCTCCTGCAGTTGATTCAAGCGTAGAACTGAGTTTATCTTTAGAAAGACCAAGTTTTTTTAAACTTTTTTCGAGATTAAATACCCGCTTTCGGGTTAATTTATTTTGGTCAACAGAATTACTGTATCCAATGAGTTTTATTTTTTTATCTGGGTGGTCTGTCAAATATTGACGTAGGGAAGCAATATAGGTATCAAAATCAGTTATTGCTAAGTCCGTTTCGCTGTTTCCTTTAAACAGAATTACCTTGTTTAAAGAAAACGTATTCCCATATTTTACGAGTGGAGATTCAACAAAATTGAATTCAACGCCTCCGTCAATAAGGCCATTGGAATTCAAACGATGTTTTTTAACAAGTTTAGAAAAAGCATGCAACTGGTCTAGGTCTACACCTTGATGTTGAATTAAGTAAAGGAAGTTTTGAGCACGAGCTTGCCCCAAATTATCGTAATCACTATCGTTTATTTCTGTTTCAGTATAAAATCCGGTAAGTTCTAAATGTCTATCCTTGTGAGTATCCAGATATTCTGCAATCTGGCCAATCATAGCATGTTGATTATCATCTAGGAAAATTTCAGGATCTGATTTTTGAAAAGAGAAAAGGGTAGAAGAGGTAAATTTATTAATTCCATCTTGAAGCGTCCAACTTGAATCTGCTGTACCTTTAGCATACTGATTGCTAAACCAAACGGAACCACCAAAAAGCCAGGCAGCCAAACAAAGGCATAGTGTAGGTAAAAGGAGCTTGCTCATTTATTGTTTTCTCTTTAGTATAGTATTGTTCCTTGAAATACTAGGATAGAAGCATAAAAATAATAACAAAATCAAATCGTCCAAAATTTTGGTGACCTAATCATTAATATTTTTTATTCTAATAGGAAAATCTAAGTTTTGAATTTACTGTATTCAGAATCAAACTCTACGCTCCAAAACGACAATCACCATAGAGGCTCCAGACTCAACAATTTTGTCAACCATTATAAAAGTACTTTGTTCTGCTTCACTGAATTCTCCGATTTTCATATCCTCCTGCATGTGATCAAGTGCTCCAACCCACATGCCTATTACGGCATATCGTTCATCAATTTGGCCGATATAAGTTAAATGATCAATCGCCTCTTTAAACCAAAAATCATCTGGTTTGTCCTTAAATTCCCCTTTGATGGTAAAACGATATTCCTGACGAATTTCATTACAGCCACTTTGGAATAATTCTAACAATTTTCCATCTGCAAATTCTACTGTTTCAACTCCTTTTTGCCCAGTGGATTCAAAAGCTTGGCTTTTTACTTGTTCTAATTTTTCAGAAAATATAGCAACCGGAGCCCCATATTTACAATCTGATTTAGGAGCTTTGGTTTCTTTTTTAGTTTGCTCTTGTTTTCCATCCTTGTCCAGCTCGGATGTCTGAGTGCTATCTCCTTCATTGCCACAAGCAAAGAAAAATAGTAAAGAAATGATAGTTAGATATGACTTCATTTAAGTTTTTATTGTTTTTTAAAACTAAACGACTAAATACGTGTTTATTATTCGGTTTCTAAAATAATAACGCAAAAAATATGACATCTAATAAAACACCTAAAGGAAAACACTTGAAAGATTTAATGGAAGAAATCGGAGATAATCATTTTTCATCTGGACTTGAAACACCTCTTAGAGTGGATGCTTTCGATATTTCAGATGATGAAAAGATGGATAAGATTGAGGCGTCTTTTAAAGAGATTATGGAAACAATTGGTCTCGATTTAAAAGATGATAGTTTACAAGGCACGCCAAGAAGAGTTGCAAAAATGTTTGTAAAAGAAATTTTTGGAGGTTTAAATCCGGAAAACAAACCAAGCACCACTCTTTTTCAAAACAATTATGGTTATCGGCAGATGCTGGTTGAACGTAATATCAAAGTACATTCTACTTGCGAACATCACTTTTTGCCTATTTATGGAAAAGCGCATGTTGCCTATATTCCAAACGGAAAAGTGATTGGTCTTTCAAAGCTAAATCGAATCGTTGAATATTTTTCAAAACGCCCTCAGGTTCAAGAGCGATTGACCATTCAGATTGCTAGTGAACTTAAAAATATGCTTGGGACAGAGGATGTTGCGGTTTACATTGATGCCAAACACATGTGTGTCCAATCAAGAGGAATTCAGCATGAAGGGAGCAGTACGGTTACCTCAGAGTATGGGGGGAAGTTTTTGAATGAAAATGTGCGGAATGAATTTTTGCAGGCGATTAGAGAGTAGAAGGAATGAGTGAATGAAGGAATTTGTAAATGAGTGAATAATTGTGCTCGCATTTTTCATGAATCTTCTTGAAGATTAAGTTAGCCGTTTATTCACTCATTCCTTCATTTTATCATTCACTCGTTGATTCTGGTTCCGTTTCTTCTTCCGGTCCCAAAACTTCGATTTCTTCAACCTTATGTTCCAAGACAATCTTATTGATTTCTTCCATTATTGCGTCGCCTCCTTGGCCTTCATTTTTGATAATGTAGTTGATTTTATCTGTATTTAAATCAGTATGAAATGCAGCACCGAAACTATCCGCTACACAATTCATGATTTCCAATTTAATAGGTTCTTCTTCAACCGTAATTTCTTGATCAGGTTTTCTCCAAGGATGATTTGCGGCAAATGATTTATGATCTGCTGGATACCATTTTTGAATAGCGATCACAATGTCATGATTCTCAATAGCAAGATTTGCTTTAATGACCATTTCATCAGCTCCAGCAATAGGAGTAGCTCCTAGAGACATGAAATCGTTTTGTAGATTTTTTAATATTAAGGCAGTCATTTGTAATTTATAAAGTGAATGGTTATAATCAAAATCAAAATGGATTCAGGTTTTCAATTTTAAAAACTGCTAAACCAAAACTTCTTATCGTTGAACATCCACAGATCTCAAAAACATCCTCTGGATCAAATTTTGATTTTGATTCCCATTTTGATTTTGATTATTTAATTATTTTTTCTCATAAAGCGCCTTTCCAGCCGCCTCATATTTATCACCAGCTTTCCATTTTGGAGTTTCCGCTTTGTCCGCTATCAATCTAGCAAGATGCGCATAAACTTTACAATAGGTGAGGAGATAATCAAAATCAATTGATTCAGGGTTATCGATGTTTTGGTGATAATATTTTCCGATTTCATCAGAAAAACCTGTTGTCCCAGGACTTACTGTTGGAGCTGGAATTCCTTTGATCGCAAAGTTTACATTATCAGATCGATCAAAAAGATTTTGTTCTGGAGCAGGATCAGGAATAACTTTTAAACCAAAAGTCGCTGCAGCTTTATCGAATTCATTGACCAAGCCAACACGATCATAACCGATCACGGAATAAGCAGTTTTATCATCATAACCAGCACCATCAGTATTTAGATTAAGTACCGTTTTGTTTAAAGGAATCAAAGGGTGTTCCGCATAATATCCACTACCCAATAATCCCATTTCTTCTGCTGTAAAAGCAATGAAAATTACTGACCGTTTAGTTGGTTTAGTAGCTATAGATTTTGCAGCTGATAACATTGAAATAACACCCATCGCATTATCTCTGGCACCATTAAAAATAGAATCTTCCTCGGTGAAAGCTCCACCACCTTTTTTACCAGTTCCTACATGATCATAGTGAGCAGTACATAAAATATATTCGTTTTTCAGAACAGGATCTGTCCCCTCGATCATAGCGATCACGTTTTGAGAAGGAAGCGATTGACTATTAAAACCTTTAGATTTTATTTTGAAAGAAACCTTTTGTCCTCCTTTTAATTTCATAGCAGCATCCGGTGTTTCTTCTTTCAACCAGATGTAAGGAATGCCAGGTCCACCAGCTTCCGAATCTGAAGCGATGTCAACTCTTGCTCGGCCAAAGTAGTTTTTAAAAAACTGCCAAGGGAAAGATAATTTGTATAATTCAACCATAGCAATTGCTCCATGTTCTTCAGCAAGTTTTCGCTTGTCTTTCATAGATCCAAAAACAGCCCCAGGTTCTTGCGTATCAGGAAGACCAGAGAGTGTCACCACGATTTTTCCTTTTACATCTAAATCTTTGTAATCATCAATTCCTTTCTCTTCATCGACCCAACCAAAGTTTGCAAAAACCACTTCTGCTTCTGTATCCATTGTGTCACCGGCAAGGATTACCATGTTTTTTCCTTGCTCATAAGTCGTTGGGCCCCAGGATAATGAACCTTCTTTAGGAGGCATCTTATTTTCAAAGGGAATTTTTTGATAGAACCCATCAGCACCTTCGACCTGTTTTAAACCATAATATCTAAACTGCTCTGCAATGTATCTAGCAGCCGTATTATTTCCTTGTTCTGTGGTACGCCTTCCCATTAATTCATCAGAAGCTAAAAAACGCATGTGCATTTCAACTTCCGCTTTTTGCAAATTCATCTCCGGTAAACTAGCTTCAACTTTAGGCTGAGCAAAAACACCATTCAAGCCGATCATAAAAAGGCTCACAAAAACAACCATTAATTTTTTCATTATTAATTTTTCTATTTTAAAAAATGCACCATTTAGGTACCAGTATTATATTCTATATTTATTCTAATTCTCTTGCTACTATTCCGAAGGAATCTATCCCTATTTGAGAGCGCAGTAATTCAAATCTATCCCTATCACTGAAGGTGATCTATACCTTTCCGATTTTAAATCGGGACTATCCCTTCAAAATTGTGAAGCAATTTTGAACTACCACATCTGCACCCTAGCCATCCCTTCCGAAAAATCCCGAGCATCTCGATATTTCGGTTCCACCATCACCTGTGCTTTATTATTGATGTAACCAATCCCTTCTCTAAAAGCTACTCTCGCTAAACCTTCTTTATAATCCCAAGCCAAGCCAAAATGAGCTGGAGTTATTTCTTTGCCTTCAACATTCATATAGCCCCAAAATTCATCCTTTTGAAAAGCAGACATTCCATCAACGAAATTATAGAGCAACTCGTATTTGATTGGGATAACAATTTCTTCTTTAATATCTATACAACCGTATTTTTTGTCCTTTAAAACCTTCCACATTTTTTCACCAGCATATTCCAAATCATCATAAGAAGGTTCAATAATGAAATTTCCTTTAGTATCAATAAGTCCCCATTCTCCATCTTTGGAAACAGGAGCATAACCATTTTTAAAATCTTTTGCGGATTTAAAACTTGGAGGAATTATTAGCTTGCCTTTTGAATTGATAAATCCATACTGTCCATCTTTTTTGACTTTGAAAAAACCTTCAGAGATATCACTAATTCTATCGTATTCGGCAGGAATTAGTAGCGTCCCTTTTTTATCAATGACTCCATATTTTTTGAATTTCATAATTCTAGCAAAGCCATCCTTGAACCGCCATGCTTTTCGAAACTCATCTTTGATCACTAAATCTCCAGATTGATCAATGTACCCAAAGTTGGTTTCCGTTTTTACTTTAGCTAATCCTTCAGAAAAGTCATCGATTCTGGAATATTTTATTGGAATCATAACTTTTCCTGTTTCATTAATGAATCCCATTTTGTAATCAAAACCTTGAACTCTCGCCAAGCCATTTCTATAAGACCAAATTGACTTATAGGTAGGCCGTAAAATATATTCTCCATTTCGATTGATCACTCCCCATTTACCTTTGACACGAACGACTGCTTTTTCCTCTGAATAATTTCTAGCATCATCATATTTAGGCTTGATCACCAAACGACCTCCTTTATTAATAAAACCCCATTTGTGTTCTGCTAAATCATATTCATCTTCAAGTGCAGGAAGTTCGATAGGTGTATCCGTTTCAACTACTTCAGGAGTTTCCGTTTTTTCTTCGGATTCCGCTTGACAGGCAATCAAAAAAAGGCAAGTAAAAAGAAAGGTGTATTTCCAAGTCATATAATAAGGTCTATTTCAAGAAACGAAGTTAAAGTCTTTTTAAGGATTCACCAATCTAAAGCGCTGCTTAATAAGTATCTTTGCAGCTATTTTTTACGAATACATCATTTATTCCGATAAAATAGCCATTGGGTACAACTATTCGACCTCAAATTTACACTTTGAAATGTCTGAATTCTTATATAAAAACATAATTTAACGACGATTTAACCTTCAAATTGTAAAATTATAAAACTTTGAATGGTTTAAAAGCGTTCGGAATTCGTTGATCTTTCATTAACTATTCACGTGAATCAGAAGTTAGAAGGTATTAACTAAGACTCAAAGAACTAAATTTTGACTTAGGAATAAACGGTATTAGGTATTCGGCATAAGGATCGCCCGAAAACCTAATACCGAATCCCGTTTATTTTCTTAGCTTGGAGCAATTAAAAACTAACATTATTTTACGCACTGATCTGTATTAATATTTTATTCATATGAAAAACCTATTCTCAATATCAATTCTCGCAATAGCTTTGTTTCAAATACCAAACTGGGAATGGTATACTTCTGAAAAGGGACTCTTTAGAGTTTTGACTCCAGGGGAGATAATAGAAAAAGTTGAAATTTCTGATACTCCGATTGGAGAACTATCGTATCATATTTTTGTTCATCAACCAGAGAATGATCTGGATTCTGATAATTTTTTATACATGATCAGTTATTGTGATTATCCGGAAGGAACCGTACATTCTGATTCTACAGATTTACTAAATGAGTTTTTTGATGCGACCGTCGAAACTTCGGTGAGTAGTGTAAGGGGAGAATTGTTTTATGCTTCTGATATTAAAATTGGAGATTATCCGGGTAAGATTTGGCGAGTAAATTATGGGAACAATAAAGCAGCTATCAAAACAAAAGCTTATGTGGTTGGAAATAGATATTACGCCATTCAGACGGTTACCTTTAGAGAAAAAAGTTTGAATTCTTCTATTGATAAATTTCTGGATTCTTTTAAAATTATTCTACCTGAGAAAAAATAAGCCATTTTAAAAATGAGCGAAGGAGTGAATTTTTAAATGAGTGAATGGCCTCCTAAATGAAAAAACAATAAAATTGGAACTTTGGAGTTTTTCGATATTTACTCATTTGTTCATTCACTCGTTCTGACGATTTAAATCAAATGAAATAGGAACATCAAAATCCTATAAGAAAAATATAAGTAAGAAATTAATACCTCTCCCAAATGTCAAAAATAAAAATCCTTCAAGGTGATATTACAAAAGTCGATGTTGATGTCATTGTCAATGCTGCAAATACTTCCTTGCTAGGTGGTGGTGGTGTAGACGGTGCGATTCATCGAGCTGGTGGTTCTCAAATTCTAGATGAGTGTCGAGATATCAGAGCTAGACAAGGAGGTTGTGATCCAGGAGAAGCAGTGATAACGAATGCTGGAAACTTGCCAGCAATAAAAGTAATTCATACAGTTGGTCCAGTTTGGACAGGTGATAATGAAGGTGGGCAAAGAGCCGTTTTGGCTTCTTGTTATCTAGAGAGTCTTAAATTAGCCATTGCTAACAATTTAAAAACAATTGCTTTTCCTAATATCAGTACTGGGGTTTATCGATTCCCAAAAGACCTTGCAGCCCAAACTGCTTTTAAGACAGTTCAAGATTTTCTATTAAAAAATGAGGTCATTGATGAAGTAATTTTCGTATGTTTCGATCTCGAAAATTTTAATCTTTATCAAAAATTACTCGACTCATGAAAAAAGCTGTTTTTCCAGGTTCCTTCGACCCAATCACTTCAGGACATGTTGACATTGTAAAAAGAGCAGTACCACTCTTTGATGAAATCATCATTGCTATTGGTGTCAATACTTCAAAAAAATATCTCTTTCCTTTAGATCAAAGAATTGCTTGGTTAGAAAAGGTTTTTGAAAACGAACCAAGTGTAAAAGTTGATTCTTATGAAGGCTTGACTGCTCATTATTGCAAAAATATTGGAGCCAATTACATGCTAAGAGGCTTGCGGAATGCGTCAGATTTTGATTATGAAAAAACAATCTCTCAGCTCAATAGTATCGTAGGAGATGGATTGGAAACTTTATTTTTAATCAGTCGCCCTTCTTTTTCTCATATCAGTTCTACTATTGTTAGAGAAATTATTAAGGGTAAAGGAGATGCTTCTCCATTCTTGCCACCCGAGATTAAAATTTGATCTATTTAGAGAATACTTTTGTTATTTTTTCAACCACTGAGAAAATGAGGAGCCGCTGAGCATTTTTAATTTTTATTTTATAAAAATTAAAATAAACTTTGCACCTTGGTGTCTATGAGGTAAAAAATCAACATCTGACTTTCCATTCCACATTATAAAAAAATCTAAACAATGAGAATCCTTCTCCTTAGTCTTTTTACAATCCTCTTTTCTGGTGCCAGTTTCTCGCAATCAACAGATGTTGTTTATGGCCAACGGTTTCAATTAAAATCTACCTTTTTAAAAGAAAATAGAAACTATCAAGTCTATCTTCCCGAATCATACCATCAAAACAAGGAGGCTAAATATCCAGTACTTTATATGATTGATGGAGATTATAACTTTCACTACATGACAGGCTTGGTTAGTCATTTATCAAGTATGAGTGAAGTGATTCCAGAATTGATTATCGTTGGGATTTCGGACAAAGGCAAACATCAATATCGAAAAAACTGCGCCCCTAATAATCCTGATAATCCTGAATCAATATCAAATGGTAATGCTTCAATACTCATGGATTTTATAGGCAAAGAATTACAACCGCTAATTGAAAAGAATTATAGAGTTGCGGATTATAAAATCCTTTCAGGACATTCGATCGGAGGACTTTTTGTGATGTCGACTTTTGTAGAACAAACAGATTTATTCGATGCCTACATTGCAATCAGTCCAAGCATGTGGTGGGGAGATGCTTTTATGAATAAAAAAATTGGAACATTCATAAAAGAAAAACAAGAGATTGAAAAATCACTATTTGTTTCTCTTGGTGATGAAAAAGGAATGCGTGTTTTTGAAATGGTTGATGCGATTGATGCTTATGGTGCACCTGGTTTGAATTTCGCTTTTAATTATTTTCCAAAAGAAACACATGGAACAGTAGCCATCCCAAGTGCCAAAGCTGCTCTACTTGAAATATTTAAAAACTATACGGTTACAAGAAAGCAATTTTATGAGTTTAAAAATGCTAAAGAAGCCGTTGGGCATTATGTGAATTTGAATAAGAATTTTAAAATGAATATTCCAATTCCATTAAGTAGCCTTGGGAATATGGTTTATTATTATAATCGAAAAAATCTTACTGAAGAATTGTCAAGTATGGAAAGTGAAATTCAAAAACATATTCCTTCTTCGCTTCCAGCTTTTAAATGTGCTTTAGCTGTTGAAAATGAAGGAGCAGGTAAGGTTGAAGAAGCTAAAAAAATCTATGAGCAATGCATGAAAGACTATCCAGATTATTTTGAAGCTCATATGAATTCAGCCATCATTTACCGAGATGCTCAAAATTACAAAGCAGCCTATCTTTTAATGACTAAAGCTGTTGAGTTAGCCAAAGCTCAACAAGTCCCTCAATGGAAAATGAATGAACTAGAAGGCAACTTAACGAAGATCAAATCGATGATGAAATAGGTGTAAAAGGTTTAAAAACACCTAGTTGAGGAATCAAATTTTGAAAATTAAGGTCCCTTTAAAAATAAAGCCCAAATTAACTTTTACGATATTTTCTTATGTGCCTTATATTACCACATAAGTCATATTAGGTTTCATGCTCAAAGTGTATGTGCTAAAAAAAATCAAGTACTTCTTTTCCTTTTCTATAGAGGACAATAGTTTAAGAGGTAAATCCAAATTACCGAAACGTCTTTTATCATCAAAAACAAACTAAGGCTAGGTTCGCAGATTAACGCCAAATTACTTACATTTGCAGCGAAATTACAGATTACTATCTAAACCAAATATCA
>CAKZTD010000028.1 GCA_937921595.1 uncultured Saprospiraceae bacterium | reverse complement strand
GACAGAAGTTGTCCCAGTGTTACAATCCACCGGTGTTCCCATACAAGGAATACAAACGGCCCCGTCGCAATCTAAAATGGTTTGTTCATCGTTAATAGTATTTGGATCACCATCATCACAAGGAACTACGGAAGTTGTTCCATTGGAGCAATCAGTTAAAGTACCTTGACAAGGAATACAAATCGAACCGTCAGAATCTAAAACAGTTTGCTCATCATTGATGGTACAAGGATCATTATCATTACAAGCGACAACAGAAGTTGTTCCTGTGTTACAGTCAACTGGCGTACCCATACACGGAACACAAACGGCCCCGTCGCAATCTAAAATAGTTTGTTCATCATTGATTGTATTTGGATCACCATCATCACAAGCAATTACTGAAGTCGTTCCATTCGAACAATCGATTATTGTTCCTGCACATGGAATACAGATAACGGAATTATCACAGGCTTCCACAATGATCTGATCATTTTCTGTACAAGGGTCAGCATCATCACAAGGTAGAGCAGTGGTGTTTGAACAAGCAGTAACCGGAGTACCTGCACAAGGAATACAAACAACAGAATTATCGCATGCTTCTACAATGGTCTGGTCATTTTCAGTACAAGGATTACCATCGTCGCAAGGTAGAGCAGTGGTATTGGTACAAGCAGTGATTGGAGTACCAGAACAAGGCACACAAATTACAGAAATATCGCAAGCCTCAACAATCGTTTGATCGTTTTCAGTACAAGGATTTCCATCATCGCAAGGTAAAAATAAAGTATTGGTGCAAGCAGGAATTGGAGTTCCTGCGCAAGGGATGCAAACGACAGAATTATCGCAAGCCTCTACCGTTTGTTGATCATTTTGTGTGCAAGGATTTCCATCATCACAAGGTAATGTTGTGGTATTAGAACAAGCAGCAATTGGAGTACCTGCACAAGGAATACAAACAATAGAGTTGTCACATGCTTCTACCGTTTCTTGATCATTCTCAGTGCAAGGATTACCATCATTACAAGGTAAGTTTGTCGTACTCGTACAAGCAGGAATCGGAGTACCTGCACAAGGAATACAAACAACAGAGTTGTTGCAAGCTTCTACCGTTTGTATATCATTCTGTGTACAAGGATTTCCATCATCACAAGGCAAGTTTGTAGTATTAGTGCAAGTAGGAATTGGCGTTCCGGTACAAGGAATGCAAATAACAGAATTATCGCAAGATTCTACTGTTTCTATATCGTTTTGTGTACAAGGGTTTCCGTCATCACAAGGTAAATCTGTAGTGCTGGTACAAGAAGGAATCGGAGTACCTGCACAAGGAATACAAACAACAGAATTATCACATGCTTCTACCGTTTCTTGATCATTTTCAGTACAAGGATCACCATCGTTACAAGCTAGAATAGTCGTGCTGGAACAAGATGCAATGGGAGTTCCTGCACAAGGCACACAAATAATGGAATTATCACAATCGTCTACTGTGGCCATGTCGTTTTCAGTACAAGGATCTCCATCGTCACAAGGTTGGACAGTATTATTTGCACAATCTAGAGGTACATCCTGATCGTAAACGAACTGAACGCAAATTTCATAAGTAACGGTTACAGCTCCACTAGAAATAGCCATTCCATCTTCAGGACAAGTGCCTATATTATGAGTAGAAGGAATAATATCTACACTTATTTCATCAGTATAAAGTGGTATAGTCCCACATGGAATAATGTCTAAGGAGTAAATACCTGGAGTATTTTGTCCAGCACCAAAACCACAGCCAGGGCTGAGTACATCTTGTTCAATAGGACACATTGAACTAACACCGAGTGGACAATTCAAAAATACGTTACCAAAAAGAGGAATTCCACTACAATCAGTATTTGTACTAAGTGTCAATAATTCTATATTGATAACTAAAGAAGTAAGGTTAGGAGCGTTTATTCCACAAGGTAATGCTGGTGGTCCAAAATTATGTAAGTAACCTTCATTCACTGTAGTTTGATTGTCATGTGCCCATTGATTTCGATCTGGACCAATCAAAGCATCGGTATGTGTTTCACATAAGGTCGTCGAATATTGACTAAAACTTAAAAAAGGAATTATAATAAAACAGATAAGGACAAAGGCAGACTTTAATATTGTTTTTGGCGATACCATTCGGGTAAGTTTTGTTTTATACTCAAAAGTGTAATTCAATAAGTATTCTATTTCTTATGCTAAAACTACTCATTGCCATATTGGAATTTTAATTTATGCCTACACTTTCCCTACTCACCATTTTTATAAAGTATATAATAATTGTTTTTAGATGCCTTGAAGAATATTTTATTTTGCTACTTTAAGGTGAAACTGAATATTGTTCTAGCACTAGGGGTACTCGATTACTACTCATTTACTATTTATTTGCTGTTTTAGTACCCTTAAGGCCCATTTTCTATACTCATGGGCAAAATCAATGTCATTAACGGTTAGCTGAGTATTATATTAGCATATGAATTAAAATTATCTAAAGCTTATTAAAACTGCCTTAGTACATTCTCATTTACCGATACACATTAAAAGTCTTTTTTAATCTTCAAAATCTTATTTGAAGAAGGTAAAATATTATTTAAACTTATCTTTTTGAGTTTTGAAAATAATGTCCCAATAACTGAGAATCTGACATTTATTTACCAGTACTAAAAAATTAAATATGAACAAAATTATCCTATTGCTCTTTTTTTTAAGTGCAAACACTTTTTCAGCTTTTGCTCAACCCACGGTTGCTGCATCAGACCCCATTTGTGATCAGGCCGACGTCATCTCGATGTTTAGCAATGTCTATACTGACGTACCTGTTGATACTTGGTTAACACCTTGGTCTCAAGCGCCAGTTACACTTACTGACCTTCAGATTGCAGGAAATGATACCAAATTATACCAAGATGTTACTTTTCTTGGAATTGAAACCGTTGGCCCAAACCTCATCGATGCCAGTGGATTAGCTTATTTTAATATTTCAATGTGGACAGATAATGCCACTCAATTTAGAATTAAATTGGTAGATTTTGGAGCTGATGGTGGCTTTGGTGGCGGAGATGACTCTGAGCACGAAATCACTTTTGATAATCCTACTCAAAACGCGTGGAATTCTTATAGTATTCCTTTTTCAGATTTTACAGGTTTACAAAGTAGAGAACACCTTGCACAGTTAATTCTTTCTGCAGCACCTAATGGTATAGCAGATTTTTATATTGACAATGTTTACTACTCTTCATCTGCATGTATTGTTGCTGCTCCGGCACCAACTTGTCCAGCTGGTGATGTAATTTCTATGTTTAGTAATACTTATACTGATGTACCAGTTACAACTTGGTTGACACCTTGGTCTCAAGCTCCGGTTACGCTTACTGATTTGGATATTGCAGGAAATGATTTAAAACTTTATCAAGATGTTACTTTCCTAGGAATTGAAACAACAGGTGCAGACCTTATTGATGCAAGTGGTATGCAGAATTTCCATATCGATTTTTGGTCTGGAAATGCGACACAATTTAGAGTTAAGTTGGTAGACTTTGGACCCGATGGTGGTTTCGGTGGTGGTGATGATTCTGAGCATGAACTTACTTTTAACAATCCTGCTCAAAATACCTGGATTTCTTATGAGCTTCCATTGTCAAGTTTTGTAGGACTTAATAGTACAGAACACCTTGCGCAATATATCTTATCTGCGATGCCTAATGGCGAGGCAGATTTTTATATTGACAATATGTACTTTTCTAATTGTAGTAACCCGGTAGATGTAGAATTGTGCGTAGATATGTCTTGCTTCCCAGCAGTCCAAGTACCAAGTGTTTTTGGACAATTCAATGGCTGGTGTGCGAATTGTGATTTTATTACAGATCCTGATGGAGACGGCGTTTATTGTGCAACGGTTCAAATGGCACCAGGTGATCAGCAGTATAAGTTTTTTGATCAACTTCAAGGTCCAGAAGAGTTTGCAACAGTAGGTGCTTGTAATATCTCAAATGGTTTCGGTATCAACCGTCTTATTGTAGTAGAACCAGGTACTCCTCAATCCGTAACATTCGGATGGGAAACTTGTGATCCAACTTGTATTCCTCCACTTCCTCCACCAGATCTTCCGATTACTTTTGACGATCCAGATATAGATTATAACCTTGCTAACTTTGGAGATCCTGTAGCAATGGATGCGGTAATTGGAGTTGATCCATTAGATCCAACCAATCAAGTTGTTTGCGCTACTAAACCAGCTGGAGCTCCTTGTTGGGCAGGTACCGTAGTTGGAGACAGTGGTTTAGAAAACCCTATTCCTTTTGCTGCTGATAATTTGGTGATGACGATCGATGTTTTTTCTCCAGAAGTAGGAACCGAATTTTTACTCAAAGTAGAAGATGCAAATAATGCGAGTATTGCTTCAGAAGTATTAGCATTTACAACAGTAGCTAACCAATGGGAAACATTAGTATTTAACTTTGCTAATGGTAATCCAGCAATTAATTTGGCTAACACTTATAGTAAAGTAGTTGTTTTTGCAGAATTTACTTGTGCAACAGATAATGCACCAGGAACAGGTTTGACTCATTATTTTGATAACATCATGATGTGTGTACCTGGAGTTGTAGCTATTACTTGTCCTCCTACTTCAATGGGAACAGGATGTTCAGCTGCTGATGTTGTACCTTTTGCTGACTTTGCAGCATTCGAAGCTGCAGGCGGATCAGCGGTAGATGCAGATCCAACTAGCTTTATGTTGATTAGTACAACGGAAAGCGGAACTTGTCCAGTAACTGTAGTAAATACTTATGAGATTGCAGATGTTTGTGGAGTGAACACAGTTACTTGTGAGCATACAACCTTGGTAGAAGCACCTTCTGGGCCAATCGTAACTTGTCCTGCAGATCAGGTGGTTACTTGCTTTGAAGACATCGTTGCAGACCCTAGTAACCTAGTGGTAACAACAAGTTGTGGTTCTACTTTTACTGCTTATGTGAAACAACCATTAATCACAGGAGGTCTTCCTGGTTGTGATGGAACGGTTTACACTTACATTTATAAAGCAGTTGATGAATGTGGAAGAGTTGGTGAATGTCAACAACAATTCTTAATTCAAAATGCTGCTCCAACGGTTACTGTACCAGCAGGAGGAACAGTTGAATGTTTTTCTGATATCGTTGTATCACCAAGTGATGCGACTGTAGATGCAGATTGTCTTGGAGATAATGTGATCAATGTATTAGGTCCTGTAATCTCTGGCCCAGCAAATTGTCCAGGTTCAACTTATACTTATACTTACCGAGTGAAAGATGCTTGTAATAGAATCGTAGAAGTTGATAGAGTATTTACTATCCAAAACTTTACTGCGCCAGTAATCACTAGTGTAATCGAAACGCTAACAACTACTTGCCTTGCAGGAGTTAATCCAAGCGAAGATTTTATTACTTATGAAACTGCTTGTGGTGATGATGCAACAGTAAACATTACAGGACCACAAACCATTGGAGCAATGGATTGTAATGGTACTCGTTACCGATATACTTACACGGTTACAGATGCATGTGGAAGAAACTCGATTCCTGTAACATTGGATTATGTGGTACAAAATGATGGACCAACTTTCGCTGGTTGTGAAGACGACCAATGGTTACAATTCAACTGTGAAGATTACGGTGGAGAAGATGGAACTATTTCAGCGATCGAAGCATACATTGCATCAGTATCTGCATCTTCTGCTTGTGGAAATGATTTGACCGTTTTCAATAACTTCAATTCAAACAATATCAATACTTGTATCAATAATGGAATCAATACGATTACATTTAGAGCAACAGATAATTGTGGAAGAACTTCTTTCTGTACAACAACTTATGTTGTGGTAGATACAGAAGCACCATCGATTTATGAAGAAGCTCAAGATCACTGGGAAATTTGTAATTACGATACACCAGCGAACTTTGATGATTGGGTAGATAGTCATGGTGGAGCAGAAGCTATTGATGGATGTTCAAGTAGTAGTGTATTCTGGTCAACGATTCCTTCGAATCCTTCATTCAATTGTGATGGAGCGACTGGTGTTACTTCAACAACTGTAACTTTCAGAGTTCGAGATAATTGTGGAAATACTTCTACGACGACTGCAACCTTCAATGCATTTATGACAGGAACAGATATCGCTGAACAAGGAGATGAGATGTTATCGGTAGATGAAGGTACTGAGTTTTTACTTCACCAGAATCAACCTAATCCGTTTAAAGAAACAACGATGATCGGATTCAATCTTCCTGAATCAGGAGTGGTTACTTTAGAAATCTTCGATGTATCAGGTCGTTTGATTCACAACGTAAAAGGAGAGTATGCGACAGGATACAATCAGTTTAATGTGAATCGTTCAGAATTGCCTAACGCTGGTATTTTATACTACCGCGTAAACACGGCGACGGATTCTAAGACTAAGAAGATGATTCTTTTAGATTAAGTTCTAAGTTTTGATAAGTTACTAAACTTATAATCCAAATAAATAAAAGTAAGGCCGCTCAGTTTTGAGCGGTCTTTTTTTATGAAGTTGTTCAAGAATGTATTCTGAGATTAGTTGTAGGCGTCCCGATGTAAAATCGGGATACGAAGCTAATTTTTATTTTCGTAGCCGTAGCTACGGGAATAAAAATAACTAAAGAATTTGAGAATCAATGGCTTGCAAATAATCCATCAATTCATTTTTGAACAACTTCTATATAAAAAAAAATCCGGAGAGAAAGACTCACCGGATTATAACACAAATAATGATTTCCTGCTAAAAACGGGTTATGGTGCAGGAGTATTTAGATTTGTTCTTATTTTAAGCAATATTGATTTCCTGCCTAGTCGTTTCAAATCCTTCCAGCTTTGGAAGCGTGACGATCAAAACACCGTTTTCATACTTGGCAGAAATATCCTCTTTGTTTACTTTCTCGCTTAAGTCAAACTGTCGTTTAAAATCTCCAGGAGCATATTCCTGTCGTTTTAAATTACTATTGTCTTTCTCTTTTTTATCGACTGAAATACTAAGTGTATTGTCTAAGGTCGCGATTAGGAAATCTTTCTTTTCTAATCCTGGTGCGAATAAGGACAAAACATATTTGTCATCTAATTCTTCGACATTGACCGGAGGTTGATTCAATGCTGATCTAAATTTTTCTTTCCAAAATTGTTTCCCATGATGTCTTCCGTGACTTCTGGATTTTGCAGCATGGTGATCGTTCCAATTTTTATAAAAAGCTTTTCTATTACACATGATTGTTTAGTTTTAAATTTTAATAAATAGACGTAAAGAATTATGTATGATCTATTTGATATTCTGAAAGTTTCATAACCATTTGACTGTAAGGAAAAGGTGTTGAAATTTTTGAGATATCTTAAGGAAATAGATTCTATATAATTTAGTACAATACTTAAATGATTAATTAGTTTCTTGAAAAGTTGATCAAGAAATATTTACAAAGCGAACGGCTTCTTTTCTATTTCTAAAGTTTGAAGTGCTTCCGTGAAAAAGCGGTTCTACTTCATTATTCCATTGATAGGGTAGTCTTGGATTTGAGTCATATCCTTTGATATAATGTTCTCCAAAGCTATCGTAAGTGATAAAGTCTTTTAGTCTACGAAAGATCGCAAAGATGATACTCATCACTGCTGCTGCAATAAAGGCAACAACAAAAAATCTGGCTACAAAGAAGAATAACATGATCGCTAAAGACAAGCCAAAAAACATTTTAAATGGTCTCATGATTTTTATTTTTAATTGAAGTTTCTTAAAACAAACTTCATGGTTAAACAATGGGGCAATTTTAATATACCGGTATACTTTCAATTGCTTATATTATGGAAGACGGATGAAGTAGAGGATTACTTTAAAATTTAAGAAGTTTTTAAAAAAAAAATATTTAAATAATTATAAGTGATTGATTATGAGAGGATTTGAACTGAAATAAAAAATGGCTATACAAAGCAAAATGCACTGTATAGCCAAATCTTAAATTTAAAATATTCAATATTCTTTTAAAATCTAATTTAAAAAAATACCTCACAATTTTTTATTCCTTACTCCTCACCTCTGGTTCGACACCGATCCTTCCACCTCGCTTTCATTTGTTCCCGATCCTCCTCACTCATGTTCTGCCACTTCTCTGACCATTTGCTATTCCACTTATTTTTCCAACGGTTCTTTTTTTCTGACCAACGTTTTTTACCATGACCACCAAAGCCGCCGAATAGGATTTTACACAATGCTAAAAGACCAACGGCTTGCCAATAGGTGATTTTTTTAAATCCAGTAATATCAGGTATGATCGCATTCCATAATAATTGAACAATCCATCCAACGATTAATATAAATGCGGCAGCGACCATGATAAAGAATAAAATCTTTAGTGGCCAAAAACGACGATGTGAGTGATTACTTTTTCCAAACATGATACTTTATTTTTCTAAAAACTCTTTCAAGTTTAAGCTAGCTTCTCCTGAGTGAAGTCGAAGGAACAAGGTGGCTGTAACTTGAAAGGTATAAATAATGACAAGTTTGTAACTTGTCTAATAATTTTTTTAATTCAAAAACTCCTCATACAAACTTTCCAAACGTTCTCTCAAAAACTGCACAGCATACCGTTTTCTGGAAATCAATGTTTTAATATTTTCACCAGTTCGATCTGCGATTTCCTGAAAAGTCTGATCTTCTAATTCATTCCAAACGAAGACTTCTCTTTGTTTTTCTGGCAATTCATCCAATGCTTTAAATAACTCTTCCCAAAATATTTCTTTCAAATCCTCTTCCTCCGGAGACATACTTTCAGCCAATAATATTTCCGTAAAATTAAAACCTCCATCTTCTTGATCTGTATTAAAATCTTCGATTAAATCGGGTTTTTGTTTTCTATAATTATCCGTAATTCGATTTCTTGCTACTCTAAATAACCAGCCACTTAATTGCTCAATAGAATCCAAATCGACCACTCGACTGAGTTGATACCAAACCTCCTGGCTGATATCTTCAGCATCGGCATTAGTCGACACCCTTCCCCGGATAAACCCGAAAAGGCGACTACCATACTCATTGATGGCTTTGCTGATACTACGTTCTCTTTTATTTGCCATGGATTCGGGCATATTTCTTCGTCTTTTCTATTATAAGACGAATGAGATTCAAAATTACTTTAAAAAATATAATTTTTTATTTACCTTTTACTTTAAATATAAAATCAACAAATATAAAACTATGATTATTCATAGTTGAATTTATTAGACGGAGCTATCAAAAAATAATATTCCGTCGCTTTAATATATTTTTTTAACCCTAAAAAATTAAAAAATGGCTACCCCTAGTTCACAATCTTTTCATTTAGAATCCCAGTACGGAAAATTACATCAAGATGCAATTGGTTTCGAATTTAATGGAACCGATGACTTTATTGCTTTGCCTAGTCATTGGGGAGGAAACGGTTGGCATGTTGTCACTTTAGAAGCTTGGATCAAAGTAAGTGAAGATACAGGTGATTTTCAGGCAATTTTATCTCCAGGAGATACAACTTTTGTTCACTTTCAGACCCATCGAGAAGGAGTTGGCAATATTTCAATTTATACAGATCAAGGGGCAATTCTATTACCAACGATCCCAACAGCTCCCTTAAATCAATGGCGTCATGTTGCAGTTATTGCTGAATCAGGAGCTTCAAGGTTGATGATCGATGGACATCAGGTCGGAGATATAAACACGAAGACATTTAATTATGTAACTGCTACTGATGAGTTGTTTGTTGGAAAAGGCCATGCAAATGGTCGATTTTTCAAAGGCCAAATAGCTGGTTTAAAGATCTGGCATGATGCTAAAGATCATGCGAATATGGTAGAAGAGCTTTATCGTCATTTAGACGTCAAGCCTGAAATAGGTATTGTTTCAGTAACACCTACTCCTCATTCGGAACCCGAAGGTGAAAAAGAAAATGCGGTCTTTGGATATAAATCAGCTCATGGTAAATACATGTCTGCACAACCAGATGGTCGTATGGAATGTAATCGAGATCATCTTCATGGATGGGAAAAATTTACCGTAGAAAAAACTGATGGTGGAAAGATCGGTCTTAAATCAATTCATGGTAAGTATCTTTCTGCACAACCGGATGGGCGTTTAGAAGTTAATCGAGATCACTTATTGGGTTGGGAAAAGTTTACGGTTGAGGAAAACAATGGCAGAGTAGGTTTTAAATCAGCTCATGGTAAATATATATCTGCACAACCAGATGGTTCCATTGTGTGTAATCGAGATCGTTTAGCTTCTTGGGAGATGTTTGTAAAAGAAAGTGTGAAAGAACTCGCATAAAATTAAGCTTAATATAGAAGTTGTTTAAAAAAGCCATCAATGGATTTTAGACAAGTCATTGCCAAGCACTTATCTATAATTTCATCATGACTTTTTAAACAACTTCATAATAAAAGGCTCACTGGACATTTAAAGTTTAGTGAGCCTTTCTTATTTTCAAAAGGTAGAAAAGGTATTTGAATTTCTCTTTTTTTTTATCTTCGCTTTGAAACAATAGTAACATTATGGCTACACCTTCTAAAAGTATTGCAACAAAAATCATTGACCAGATGTACAAGAATGATGCGTTTAGTCAATGGCTAGGTATAGAACGATTAGAGGAAGCAGAAGGAAGTTGCAAAATTAGGATGACAATCCGAGAAGAGATGTGCAATGGTTTTAAAATTGCTCATGGAGGAATTACATTCTCTTTTGCGGATAGTGCCTTTGCATTTGCTTCTAATTCGAGAGGTCGAAAAGCGGTTTCTATCGAAACTTCCATTTCGCATATGGCCTCTCTAAAAATTGGAGATATGATCACTGCCGAAGCTGTTGAAGAAAATTTGACACATAAAACTGGCGTTTATACAGTGAAGGTGAAAAATGAAGAAGATAAAGTTGTTGCCTTGTTTAAAGGAACGGTTTATCGGAGTAGTAAGGAATGGGAGGTGAATTGAATCTTAGGTTGCTATATACTTTTCAGATAAAGCTTTGATTTTAGTGTTTTATTCAATGTTCTAGTCAGAATGAGCGAATGAGTAAATGATTGAATATCAGAGGGAGCTTAAGTCTTCAGTTTGTTCGTTTTACATTTAGGAGGCTATTTTCTCTTTTATTAATTCGCTCATTCATTCATTCATTCATTCACTCATTTTAAATTAGCATTCAAAAGTGTACAGTAGTTTAGATAAATTAAATATTATTTTTTATAAAAAGGAAATAAACCTAGATGAAACACATAGCATTAATCTGCGGCGGTAAATCACCAGAACATGAAATCTCTGTTCGTTCTGCGAAAAATGTTTTAGCTGCAATTGATAGAAAGAAATTTTCGATCAGTCTTATAGGTATTGATCGAATGGGCTCATGGCGATTACTGAAAGAAGCTCAACTTGCAGAAGTTAAAAGTATTGAATCAGGTTTAGGAATTGAGTTGTCGATCATTCCAGGTAGAACGACTGACCAAATAATTCGAACGGATAATCAAGAAGCAATTCCACAACCGACGGTAGTGTTTTTGATTTTGCATGGACCACATGGAGAGGATGGAACCATACAAGGTTTGCTTCGTGTTTTGGATTTGCCATTTATTGGTCCGGATGTTTTAGGGTCTTCGGTAGCTATGGACAAAGAATTTGCAAAACGTCTAATGAAAGAAGCGGGAATTAGTGTGGCAAGAGATGTGGTTTTTGAAGCTAAAAATCATGAGGACATTACCTTTGATCATCTAGAAGAATTGTTGGGGATGCCGGTTTTTGTAAAGCCAGCGAATATGGGGTCGTCGGTTGGTGTTCACAAAGTAGAAACTTTAGAAGAACTAAAAGAAGCGGTTCAAGATGCTTTTTTATATGATCGAAAAATTATCATTGAAGAGATGATCGTTGGCCGGGAATTGGAATGTGCTGTTCTTGGAAATGAAAATCCGAAGGTCAGTAGAGTAGGGGAAGTCGTGACCGATGAAGAATATTCTTACGAAGCAAAATATGTGAGTCAGACTGCAGCGAAGATTCAAATTCCTGCGGAGGTTTCTGAGGCGGAATTGGGTTTGTTGCAAATGATCGCGAAGCGAGCGTATCGAGCTTTGGGCTGTGAAGTACTTTCGCGAGTGGATATGTTTTTGACAGATGAAGGAGAGGTTTATGTTAATGAAATTAATACGATTCCAGGATTTACAAGCATTAGTATGTACCCAAAACTTTGGGAAGCAGAAGGACTGAGTTATCCGGATTTGATAGAGGAATTGATACGATTTGCAATTGAGCGTCACGTGGCGCAAGGGAACTTGAAAACTAGTTTTTAGTTATTTTTTATTTCGTGGGTATTTTCAAACCCATTTCTTTTTTCATATGAAGTAATGCTTCAGCATTTCCTTTTGCATCATCGACCGGATGATGGGTATGTTTGGTTTGCCTTAAATGTTTGAAATTTTGAAAGGTATCAGAAACGAGACCTTTGTACATGCTTCCCAAGTTTTGAGAAGAATGACCAAAAGGATTTCTTTTTATAAAATGATGAAAATACCAGCAAATAAACATCCAGTCAAAACCATTATTGTCGCTAATAAAAAATGGTCTTCCCTTTGAATTTTCTTTGATCCAAGTTTCAAAATTTAGCATTACCGTTTCAGGATCATCAAAACTTAAAGTCTCTTCTCTTGAGAATCCAGATACTTGCAGTGCTTCCTCAATGTAGTTGTCGGAGATTGGTTTTATTTGACCATAAAAAGTTTTATCCAAGGATTCATTTATAATTACAGCTCCAAATGAAATCATAGAATAATCTCCTGGAATTGGTCCATCTGATTCAATATCTACCATTATATAACTCATTGGTCTTGGATTTAATTTTGCGATTTAATATACTAATATCCTAATCTACAATTTTGATAGAATTTAAGTTCAATGTTCGTGTTTGAATTTTGATGGATAGTGATTTGTTATTTTGATTAGACCAATTTTTTTAAAGCCGTTTTGAATTCTATTATTATGACAATAAGAACAATGGCTAATTCGAGGATGAAATAAGTTAGCCCTAATTTGGTCAATGTTTGATAGTGGAAATATACTGTGACGATTGAAATAATGCAATAGATTGAATTTAGAATTGCTATTCCTATTAGAAAAGGTTTCCAGTTTTTTTTAATTCGGAAGTAACAGAAAAACGAGTAAACAGCAAAGAAACAAGCTGGTAAAGCAAGGCCATATAACACCTTGCGTGGCATCCCGATATGGGATTCAAGTTTTACTAAAACTACACCCAAGAAAAAAGCAGAGAGTACTGCTCCAATTGCATCGAGCAAAAATAATTGCTTCGGGTTAAAACTATACATTTTTGAATATTAAATTATTAGAAATGAGTGAATGAGCGAATTTATTAATGAGTGAATACTCCTCCTACGTGTAAAAAATAAACAAACTGAGGTTCTAGAGTTTTTCAAATATTCACTCATTCCTCCATTCACTCATTCTTACAAAGAACTTTGATTAAAACACTACAAGTTAAAATTTTATAAAATAAACAAATTACAATACAGGCCATAATTTACTGTCCCAGTAATGGCTTGTTTTTTAATAAATGATATTCCAAAGCAAGGCCAATGCAAGTTTTTAATTCTGCCTTTGGTACTTTTTCTTTTAAATCAAAAAGAATCGCTCGATTATTTTCGTATTTAAATAGGTCACCATAAAGCTCTTTAAAAGTCACGACCAATTTACTGGTACATTTAAAATACATAGCATACTGATCAGGTTTTTTTGTTTTCCAATCCATTCGAATGGTACTACCTTTTTTTGCCAAATAACTCGGCTCTCCCCATTTGAGTGTTTCTTCTATTTCGTTGATCGACTCAATTTCATTTGCTGTTTCCAAAACCAATTTCCGCAGATGTTCCATTTTTTTTCTGATCTCTTTGGGATAAGTTTGGAATTTTTCATCAACTTTAGGGTTCTTGTTTATTTTTAAATTTTTCATTGCTTTGAGGAAATTTTAAAATTATTTAATTCCAATTTTTCAATACACTTATCTACATCCCAAACCTTATATAATCGATCTTGGGCAGCTATTTTATCATGTCTGTAAGTATGGTCGTGAGGATATTTTGAAGACATATAAATTTGCTCATAAATATAAGCAACTCCTTCATTAGTTGTGATCTCCGCAAAGATGTTCATAACGTTGGAGTGAGCTTTCGAACCATTGATGGGACTGGAGTTGATTTCGTTATTATCACTTCCAAAATCATAACTCCACCAGGTTTCTACTTTTTGAATATTTTCTAAAAATAAATTTTTCTCCCGATCAACAAATGATATTTTTTCTCCTTCTCTTTTGATCTCAGATACTTTTAAATATACTGAAACTAGAGCGATTGTTATGTTTGCTAATAAGGCGATGCTTAGGCTTATTAAAAAACTGAGGCCAATGAAATATAATACAAGGATTGAAATAGGAGTGAATATTAAAAATATTCTCCAGGTATTGAAGAGGTTTTTTCCAGTACTTTTATAGACGAGATTCTTTTCCATTTTTTTGTTTAACTCCTCTAATGTATCAGTAAAAATAGCCAATTCAAAATTTACGCTTATAGGCTCAAGGTAATTGCTTTTGAAATAGGTAACCTGATCTTTTAAAAAGAAAAGGTGTTAATCTGATTTTTAATCTGTTCGCCTAAAATTCACCTACGAATATCGAATTATTTTCCCTTTTTACCTGAAATAAGCTATTATATGAATATATTGTTTGGAAACCTAAAACCTCTGATTATGCCTGGATATAGTGTTCTTTTAGTATTGTTGTTTTGTGGATCTTTTTACTTTTTCTTGAAAGACGATTATTTGTTATGGAAAAAAAGCAAAAATATCGATGGATTGGATGGAGGGCAAGCTATAAGATTATTTCAGAAACTTAAAATAAATAGATTTTACTTTTTATTAGAAGTTATAGCAATTTTTGGAATCTATTTTTTAGCATTCGCATTGATCATTGATGTTTTAAAAATAGAATTACCTAAGAATACAATATTGTTTATTGCTCCTGTTTTCTTTTTATTCTTGTTGATCAATAGAATTAAATTTAGAATTCGAAAGAGTATAGAAATTTATAAGAATGTTGGTCAGGCTTAATCTATTTAAAATCTTGATGTTAAGCGTAGGCTTAGCCTACGCTTAACATGGAAATTAAAATTTAGAAACCTTCCCACTTTTTATTTTCCTATGAGATTCTATTTTATAAAAATAAATTCCTCCACTTAATCCTTCCGTGTTCAAAATCAAAGCTTGTCCATTAAATATTGAACGTTCTAGAATTAATTGTCCAAGCGAATTAAAAACATGGATGTTCCCTTTTTCAACAAGAGCATTTTTAAAAGTAAAACTAATTTCATCAGAGAAAGGATTTGGAAAAGCCGAGAATTCAAAATCTGAATCTAGATCATCCTGAACATTGGTCAAACAATCAATCGGGGTGCCCAGCATATTTTGATCCATCCAAACAAGGCGTTGGTTGAGCCAATCTTTTAAATGATCAATTTCTTCTTCATGGGTATTACCGACAAAGGAATTTGGCCAGACAAAATTTCCTAAAATATCCCATCTTGAAAAATTTCGTTCTTGCGAATCACCGATCTCTTCCACCATTCCGTCGATGGTGCTCATCAGGTTGTCTGTTAGCAAATGAGAAGCTCTAAGTTCTTCCCAACGACAATGAATAAGATTTTGCATTTCTGGAATTTCGAGAATTCTATCCAACCAAAAAGCATTTGAAGTACAGGGATAAATCCAGTCGGTAGGATTTGGATCACAGGCAAAATCAAAATTGCTATAACCTAAATTAAAATCCCAAATTGGGCCCATATGCAGTTTTCCTCCATTGCTGTCTTTTGTTTTGTACATGTAAAAACTCAATTTAAAAGCATCCACATGTTTTGCTAATTCATTGATCAAAAAGTAATCAATAAAAGAAGGGACATCAATAAAGTCTTCATAAGTTGAAGCATAATTTGGCTGTTCCATTGCGTTTTCAAAATTACTCATCCAGTCACGGAGGTAAGTTTTTTGAACTGGTAAAAGATCATCTTCGTCAGGACTATGATAAGAATAAAAAGGACTACTACCATGAGGAGAATACCAGCCATCTGTTTCGGAATCTGGATTGTCTCGATCTAGTTGGAAAATATAACCGCCAGTTAATTCATCGCCTTCAATATCTTCAGGTTTCAATTTTGAAATATCGACTCTGGAAGGATCTCGTTTGATGCGTTCCATCATCAGGTAAACACCGCGGTAATCGCCGTTGATGATCAATTCGCAAAATCGAGTGTTCGAAGCATAGTCCATCAATTTTCGGCCAATATCAAAAGAGAGTGCATTTCGAATTAGACTTTTATCAGAAAATGGACCATGTAAAATCCAATCGTTTTCTTCTGGCATTCCTAGAACTGGATAATCATTGTTCTCGCCATTCGCATCTTGAGTTTCAAAACCGTAATTCTTTTTTGGAAAACCTTGAGAAGAAGCACCACGAATTTCGATGGCGATATTTCCATCATAATCATTGGCAGGATCGGTAAAATAATTAAGATTGCCAGGGCCATTATCGACAATCTCCATGTCTGCTACAATTCGTGGCTCATCTTCGATCATCTGCCCATTGGTATTGATTCGAACCAAAGGAAGATTGGTTGCTACAAAAGGTTCGAAAAACCAAAAGGGAACTTCTTCATAATCACTAGAGGAGTCATTGATTCCCAAAGAAAGAAAGAAGTTGCTGGAGAAATCAGAAGAACTAAGCAAGAAATTATGAATCTGAATGGCTAAAGTATTTTGACCTTCTTGAAGTAAATTATTCGCATTGTCGGGAAGGATTGGAAAAGCTTCGGGAAGACCTCCATTGTATAAAGCAGCTTCGTGATCGGTCGGAGGAATATCATCATGTGCAGGTATCGTACCTCCAGGATCTCCGAAATTACCTCTAGCAATTTCTTCACCATTGAGGTACGCTACAAAAGCATCATCATAATCCGCATGCAAAACGGCCAAGTCAATTTTTGAAGTATCGATCAAGTCAAAATTGATCCGAATATAAAGCGAAATGGTAGGTGGAATAGCTGTGAAGTCATCGCCGTCCCCATAGCCAAAACCTCCTTGTCCTGTTTGCCAACTATTATCATTGAATCCAGGTTGGTTCCAATCAGCCGGTGGTTCTGAGTCTCCAATTCGGTAGCTCCAAATATCATCAGCAAAAATGGCTGTTTCCCAATGATCAATGTCTATTTGACCAAACCCAAAATTTTGAAATCCAAATAGAATAAACAGACTTAGTAGCGGGTATTTCATTGTCATCATCTCTTATTGTGGCTTTTACACAAAGTTAATAGATTTAAATTGGATTAAAAGACACCTATTTGGCTTTTCCGCTTCCTACTATACGACTTATCGAAATCTATCCCTCCTAAAATGAACAAAGCGAAGAATTAAATAATCAGTCCTTTGCTTTATCAAACAAATGCTCCACTATTCGCTTCAGCGAATCTATCCCTCATCACTATCGTCGCAGACGATCTATCCCTATTACCGCAGGTAATCTATCCTTAATTAACTCTTGTCTTACTTCAATTTCAATTTTCCTCACCAATAACTTTACCTTCTCCCAATAATCTCCTACATTTGTTCAAAATTTAATAAATATGACTACAGAATCACAAAATAGCTCTAGAACTACTGATTGGATCCTTTTTTTCATTTCATTAGTAATCTGCATCCTTATGTTGATTTTCCTTAACGAATGGTTTTGGCTAGCCCTTCCTTTCGTTTTGACTTATTTAGTGAAGGCATTGGACATTATGTAGAATAAAAGCATTAGCTTTTGTTTAGAGAAAAATACTAAGGCTTTAGATACTTTTTAGAGCCGTCGAAAAAAGAGTGAATCAGTGAATACTTAAGAGTGCTCACTCATTCATTCTTTTTTTATATAAAAACATTCCTTCCCCGTATCCTTTGTTACTTTCCATTTTTTTCCTACATTTATAATTCTTATCCGATTAGCTATAGGTGCACTTATCATTAGCATCAAACATTCTTCCCGTCGCAATTCTCTTAATTGTAGAACTAATATAGCATGAAAACGAAAATCGGACTTTCACTTCTTTTAGGTATTTTGTTTCATTTGAATCTTTCTGCTCAAGAAATTATTGGAGAGCAATGGTTATGCGTAGGAGACTGTGCAGATTACATTGTCGTGGATGCCAATGGAGATATAATAAATGAAGATTTTGAATGGGGTTTTCCAGATGGACAAAGTTTAACGGGGCCACAAGCAGTCTGGTGTCCTTGGTGGGCTGGCGGTTTGATAACTGCATCCCTAAATGGAGTGACAATTGCAGAGTTTGAGTTTTTCGGGACAGATTGCTGTTCTTTTATTGAAATAGAAGGCCCCTCAGAATTATGTGTTGGAGAATGTGGATATTATATAGCTACAGGTCAAGGAGGAGGAGGACCATACGATTGGCAAGTGAGTAATGGAGAATTTTTACAAAATGGAGAATGGTGCCCAACTTTTCCTGGAGTGTATGATATAATCGTTACTGACTTTAATGGTTGTTCTTTTGCTATGGGGGTCACGGTTGTTGAAATTGGAGATGTAAATATCATCAGTACCTCTGGTGCTTTTTGTACAGATGATGGTGCTTCTGATTGTGAAAAAGTTTGTGAAAATACTACCGTAGTTTATACGACAGAAGTAAACACTCCGGGTATTCCAATCAACTGGTCTGTCAGTGGTGCTGAAAACTGGGAAGCAGATGGAAATGAGGTGACGGTGGAGTGGGGAACTGCTGGCCAAGGGCAGGTGTCACTTGAAGTTGGGGATATTGGAGCACCTCCGATTTATGTATTATGTTCACAGCTTTCCGATGTAGATCCTTCTACTAACATAGCCACTTTTGAAATATATGTGCAAGGTCCAAATGGATCAGGACCATATTATGTTGATCTGAATAATGGACAAATGGAGTTTATTACTGGAGAAGGAAGCAATACTTGGGGGGCTCCTTTGGGAACTAATATAATAACCGTGACGGATGATTTTGGAAATACTGCTTCCTGCATGCTTGAAATAGTGGAGTCCAATTGCATTTATATCAGAGCTACTCCATCCAATTTTAGTTTATGCGAATTCTGTGAAGCGGGTATTGAGATAAGTGTAAATCCACTGCCAGGACAAGGAAGCCCTGGCCCTTTTACTTATACTTGGTCTACCTCACCTCAACAGAACTCGGCATCTATTTTTGGTCTATGTGAAGGAGTTTATACCGTGACTGTAACAGATGATAATAATTGCACAGGAGAATTAACAATACCAATTTCTTGTGGAAATTCAAGTGCCTGCTCAGGCTCCGATGCATTATGCGTCGATATTCTGGAACTCCCAGAAGCTTTATTCGAAACCAATCCTCCAGCGATTAATAATGTCATAGAAATTTGTGAAGGACAAACGGTCTTTTTCGATAATCTGACCAATGGTGGTTTTAATTATACTTGGGATTTTGGAACAGGAATTTCATCTTCATTGGTAGATGCAGAACATACTTATCTTTCTGCTGGAACTTATGAAGCGATTCTCATTGCTAGAAATGATTGTTTTTGTAGCGACTCTTCATCAGTGACAATTATTGTCGAACAAGCGATTACACCAGAGATTGATTGTGCAGGTACGATTTGTCCAGGAGAAGAAATTACTTATACCTCTAATGCGGATTGTTCTGAGTTTTATTGGAATATTTCTCCGAATGGAATTATCATCAGCGGAGGAAGTACCTCTGATGATTTTATAACGGTAGATTGGGGAGCAGGACCTGAAGGAATTATTGAATTATCAGTCGGTGGATGTAATGGTGATTATTGTGTTCAAACTTTAATTGAAACGATTCCAATCATCGATGACAATGCGGAGATTCGTGGCCCAGAAAGAGTTTGCAAAGGAGCCGAAGTAATTTATTCTATGCCTGCTTTTGCCGGGACAGAATTTGTCTGGGGTGTTTCGAGTTTTGGAACGATTACAGAAGGGCAGGGGACTAATGAGATTACCGTAAAATGGGTAGATTTCGTAACGACGCAAACTCAGCAAGTTACGGTTGATTATGAAAGTTGCTACCTCGGATGTGGTGGCTCAGATGTTTTAAATGTCAATATTTTAAATGAAATATTTATCGAAGGTTCTATTCTGGCTTGTCCAGGAGGTCAGACGAATTATACTTGCCAAACACCATTAGGAAATTTTGTTCAGGCAAACTGGACGGTTTTAAATAACATAGGAACCGTCGTCGCTTCTTCGGCAGGTGTGACGCCTAGTTTTGATGTCGATTGGAATTTTGGAACCGGGAATTATACCGTTCATGCGGAAGTGCTCAATCCTACCAGTTATTGTATTGATAACTTTTCCGTTTTTATAGAAGTTGTTTCACCAACTCCTCAACCATCAGGAATAAGTGGAGAGATGGAAATATGTCCTGGAACTTCTTATACCTATACCGGAAGTTCTGGCCCAGGGAGTTATGATTATACCTGGTATATCACTGATGGCGTTTCTAATTATTCTTTAAATGGAAAAACAGTCAATGTTATTTGGGGGGCGAGTCCTCCTTATGTATTGGAATTGACTCAAACGAATCTCGATGGTTTTGCTTGTGAGTCTGCTCCGATATCTGCTAGCCCTGCTGTGATTAGTAATGTTGCACTAAACGGAACACCAGAAGTTTGCGATGAAGGAATGGGGACCTATACGGCAACTGTTTTTCCAAATCTTGATTATACCTGGCAAGTGATTCCTGCTGATGCTGGAAGTATCATTTCTGGTGATGAAACAAATGAAGTAGAAATTCAATGGCATACTCCTGGAGATTGGGAGGTAAGAGTTTTGGTTTGTGGAGTGAGTGATATATTTCCGGTAAGGGTAAATCCATTGCCAACACCAACACCGGTTTTTAATCCGGTTTGTCCTGGTCAGACTGGGCCTGTTTCATTGACAGAAGTTTATCCTTCAGTCGAATGGAAAAATGAATTTGGAACAACAGTTTCGAATGCTCCAGTCCCGAATCTTGCCAGCGGTTATTACGAAGTCATTGTAACAGATGACAATGGCTGTACTGGAAATGAAACTTTCTTTATTGGAACTTATGGCCAACCAGATGTAACGATATCTACTCCTGATTTTGGAAATTTTTGTGCCAATGGAGGAAGTATGACACTCTATGCTTTGGAGTCGAGTTCTGGTCCTTTGGATTATCAGTGGTATCATAATGGAACCCCGTTTGGAAGCAATAGTTCGGCGCAGGTTATTTCTCAAGAAGGATCTTATTATGTCTTAGTGACGGATATAAATGGTTGTACTGATTTTTCAAATACGCTTGGATTAAGTTGTGCGGATTTACCTGGGCCACCTTCCGTTTGTGTTCCAGATGGATTTGCTGCTTTTGAAATGTCAGCAGGTGTTTTTTGTAATCAAAGTGAATACACCAATACCTCAGTAAATGATGTGGACAATACTTGGAGTTGGCAATTTGTAGATGTAGTTGGAGGTGGAACCACAACTTCTTCTTTAGAAAACCCGACGAAGACTTGGACGAATGCCGGATTTAATATTGTGATTTTTACGGTAGGTATAAAAGGAGTAGTTCCTGGTGAAGTTTGTATGAGATCTGTTGTACAGTTTGATACGATTCCATTGGTTGCAAATTATGTTTTTGAAGGCACCTGTGTTGGAGAACCGATTTCGTTTACCGATATTTCAACTTATATTCCTCAAACAAATATTGCTGCCTGGGCTTGGGATTTTGATGATCCTGCAAGTGGAGCAAGTAATACTTCAAGTTTACAAAATCCTCAACATGTTTTTAATAATAGTGGTTTTTATACCGTCTCTTTGACGACCACAGATTTGAGTGGATGTATTTCTGTAAGCCAGCAAGTCGTAGAAATTGTAGATCCTCCTTTGGCTTCTTTTTCTATTCCAATGGCAAGTTGTGAAGGCGCTTCATTACCTTTTTCTGCCAATGGAAATTTTACAGATATTCTGTGGGATTTTGGTGATGCAAATTCTGGAGCTGCGAATACTTCGACCATTGCTAATACGAATCATGTTTATGTAAATCCGGGAACCTACACGGTTAGCCTTACCGTCGAAAATGTTTATGGTTGTTCTGAAACAGTCAGTCAAGAGGTTGTGATTGAACCAAATGATTTATCAGGGACGATTAGTGTCATGCCTGCTTTAGAAGTTTGTGAAGGAGACAGTGTGATCTTAACGGCTCCGGTTTCATTTTCATATGATTGGTCGAACGGTTCTCAAAATCAAAGTATCACCGTTTTTGATGCTGGAGAATATGAGGTGACGATTTTTGATTCTATCGGTTGTGGAAGAACATTGCCTTCAGTCGTTATTGATTTGATTCCTTTACCTCAAGGCGAAATCTCTGCTATTGAATACAATGAGTATGATCAACCTTCTGGTGTTTTTTATGATAGTTATGAAACTTGTTTCGGAGAAGATGTCTATCTGACGATTTCTGAAGATCCAAATTATACTTACGAATGGCCAAATGGGGAGACCTCAACAGAGATTTCTTTTACGGATGAAAAAGATAATTTATTATCGGTGGGTACGCATGAATTTGAAGTTGAAATTGTAGATCAAACAACGGGTTGTACAAACACAGTGGGAGTTTTTACAGTGACGGTTCATCCAGTTCCTGAAAATGTGATCATCACCTCGATGCCTGCTGCACCGGTTTGTGAAAATACACCAACAGTGATTAGTATTGTAAATCCTGATCCTGACTTTACTTACATTTGGAATACAGGAGAACTAGGAACTTCGATCAATACTTTTTATGCTGGAAAATATTTCGCTAGAGCAATCAATCAATTTGGTTGTGAAGGAGAAAGTAATACTTTAGAAATTGTTCCAGGACCGAATTTAGATTTAATTCCTTCAGGTTGTCATACCCGATGTAATCCAGATACGATTTGTTTGCCGCCAATATTTGGTGTGGCTTCTTTCCAATGGTATTTAGATGGAACTGCGATTCCTGCTCCAGAAGGAAATGATCCAAATTATATCGCCACAGAAAGCGGAGAATATCATGTTGAAATGGTAAGCGATGACGGCTGTGTTAGTATCTCAGATATTTTGACTTTAGATTTATATGATGGTTTTGGTTTGGTCGAAGGTGATGTTTATTTTGATTTAAATAATAGTGGAACTATTGATGCCGGAGATACTTTGATGCCAGGGATTGATATTATTTTACAACAAAATGGAATAAACATAGATACATTGACGAGTAATCAAATTGGTTCGTTTGCATGGGCCAATATCGTGTCAATGGATTATACCGTGATCGTTGATGGTGCAAATTTACCGGGTGGAATGGTGGCGATAATTAGCCAAGCTCCGGCAAATCTATTTGGATGTGACGATGAGGAAATGGTCGAATTTTTAATTCAATTTATTTGCCCTAATATTTCTGAAACATTAGGACTTGCAGCTTGTCCAGATGGAACCGTTGATTATAATGGAACAGCACTTAGCGTTGGAGATGTACAAGATTTTATTTTTTCTACTTCGACAGGTTGCGATTCTACGGTGACCGTAATCGTTGGACCGCTTCCGGAACATACGGAATCTTTAGAATTAGAAGCTTGTGAAAATGGTAGTGTTGATTATAACGGAACTGAACTATTAGCCGGGTCAGTAACGGATTTTACTTATGCGAATGAATTTGATTGTGATTCGGTAGTCACGGTGACGGTACTGACTTTAAGTCCAAGTACGAATGATATTGAATTACAAGCTTGTACTGGCTCAACAGTTGAATACGATGGAACCGATCTTCCTCCTGGAAGTATAACAGATTTTACTTTTACAAATTCGGTAAACTGTGATTCTGTCGTAACGGTAACGGTTGTCGAAACCGATCAGGATTCTTCCTCGATTCAATTGGCAACGTGTATCGGATCAACGATTGATTACAACGGAACAGATCTAGCTCCGGGAAGTCAAACGGACTTTATGTTTTCAAATTCCGGAGGATGTGATTCGATTGTAACGGTCATTGTCAATCCATTGGAGATTTACAGCATGACAGAAAATTTAGAAACCTGTGCTGGAGATAGCATCGATTACAATGGTGTTTTCTTAATGGCAGGTGAAACGATGACATTTAATTATGCTACTGTTGATAATTGTGATTCTACAGTGTTAGTTATGGTTGCAGCATTAGAAAGTAGTTCAATTGACATTAGCTTTCAGGCTTGTACAGGATCAACAATTGACTATAATGGAACACCACTTCCTCCTGGAAGTATAACCGATTTTGCTTTTACAAATTCAGTAAACTGTGATTCGATTGTAACGGTTACTGTCATTGAAACGGATCAAGATTCTTCCTCGATTCAGTTGGCAACTTGTATTGGCTCAACGATCGAATATAATGGAACAGATCTGGCTCCTGGTAGTCAAACAGATTTTATGTTTTTAAATTCAAATGATTGTGATTCGATTGTAACGGTGATCGTCAACGAGTTACAAATTTATAATGAGACAGAAAACCTGAGTGCTTGTGTTGGTGAGTTGGTCAATTACAATGGTACGGATATTCCTGCTGGCTCGACCATGACCTTTACTTATACGACTATTGAAAATTGTGATTCGATCGTGACGGTGATTGTAGATACTTTGAGTGAAAGTACCAATGCGATTAGTCTTCAAGCTTGTCCGGGATCAACGGTTGATTTTAATGGAACGGCTTTGCCACCTGGTTCTATAATGGATTTTACATTTAATAATGAATCGGGTTGTGATTCCATCGTTACAGTGACGGTAGATACCTTGAGTGAAAGTACCAATGCGATTAGTCTTGAAGCTTGTCTTGGGTCAACGGTTGATTTTAATGGAACATCTTTACCACCTGGTACGGTGATGGATTTTACGTTTGATAATGAATCGGGTTGTGATTCGATTGTCACGGTGACGGTAGATACTTTAAGTGAAAGTACCAATACGGTTAGCCTTCAAGCTTGTACTGGTTCTACTGTTGATTATAATGGAACGGCTTTGTCGGGAGGAACGGTAACTGATTTTACTTTTGACAACTCTGTAGGATGTGATTCCGTAGTGACGGTGACGGTGATAGAAACAGATCAGGACTCTTCCTCGATTCAGTTAGCAAGCTGTTTGGGCTCAACGGTAGATTATAATGGAACAGACCTTGATCCGAATACCGAAACGGATTTTATGTTTATAAATACCCAAGGTTGCGATTCAATTGTAACTGTGATTGTCGATGCTTTGGAAAGTTATTCGATGACTGAAAACTTGGAAGCCTGTACGGGGCAAACGGTGGATTATAATGGAACAAATTTATTGGCTGGAAGCTCAACTACCTTTAATTTTACAAGCGTTGATAATTGTGATTCAACAGTGACGGTTGTGGTCGCAGAGCTTATGGAGAGTATAGGAGACGTTCAGTTGCAAGCTTGTGAAAATGGGGCGGTTGATTATAATGGCACAAACTTACCAGCAGGTTCGACGACTGATTTTACCTATTCGAATTCAATGGGTTGTGATTCTGTAGTAACGGTTGTTGTAGAAGAATTAATGAATACTGCTTCAGATTTAGACCTGGAAGCGTGCTTAGGAAGTACAGTGATTTACGATGGTGTTCCTTTGGATCCGGGGACCTCTACTGACTTTACTTATTCAAATGCTGCGGGATGTGATTCGGTGGTTACGGTAGCTGTTGCAGAATTACCATTGTACAATTTTGATTTAGAATTATCTGCTTGTGAAGGTGGAATAGTAGAATATAATGGAGAAGAATTAGCAGCGGGATCGGTTAGTCAACATGTCTTCACTTCTGTAGCTGGTTGTGATTCGACGATGACTGTAAGTGTCGCTACGATTTTTGAAACCAGCGAAACTTTAAACGTGTCAGCTTGTGATGGAAGTACTTATCCTATTAATGGTGAGAACATTCCTGCGGGTAGTTCAAGTGAATTTATTTTTACGAATGCTGCGGGTTGTGATTCTATCCTTACGGTGAATGTTGCAGCTTTTGACATTACGGAAACCTTTATTGACTTTTCTGTTTGTACTGGTGAAACGATGGAATATAATGGCGATGAATTGGCGGCAGGCTTTTCTGGTGTTTATACTTTTACGGATCAAAACGGTTGTGATTCTTTGGTCAATATTGGAGTAGCTGCTTATCCGGTTTTTGATTTTGATGTTTATGCGGATGGCACTTGTTGGAATGCTGATGATGGAACGATTACTATTGAAAATTTAAATGGAGGTGTCGGTCCTTTCTTATATTCTGTGGATGGTATCAACTATCAGGATTCTGTTAATTTTGAAAATTTGAACGGAGGTGCTTTTGAAGTTTATGTAGTCGATGGTAATGGCTGTGAG
Organism: uncultured Saprospiraceae bacterium; assembly: GCA_937921595.1. GTDB lineage: Bacteria > Bacteroidota > Bacteroidia > Chitinophagales > Saprospiraceae > JAHDHW01. The sequence goes on along the minus strand of CAKZTD010000028.1, from coordinate 99 downwards.
GAAATTTTAGAAACGGAAATTTATGAAATTCCACCTTTAAATATTTCAGCAGAGATCCCTGAAGTCCCTTGTGATTTTAGTCCTGTTGTTTTAGAATTA
>CAKZTD010000027.1 GCA_937921595.1 uncultured Saprospiraceae bacterium | reverse complement strand
CAAGTTAGAAACTTGCATTATACTGACCTTCCAAGTTGCAACCTCCTTTAGTCGGTTTTAAACTTGAAAGAGTTAAAACAAAAAAGCCGTTCTTCGATTGAAGAACGGCTTTTTTGTTTTATTGAAAATTTATGATTCTATTGACTAAGAATCACTTCCACGTTTGTTTAATTCATCTCTAATCTCTGCAGCTCTTTCATAATCTTCATTTGCCAACACATCGTTGAGCATCTGAGTTAGGTCTTCTTCAGAATATTGAGAAAGCGCAGCATCTTTACCTGCTTTTTTCTGTTTACGTTTTACTGGCTCCGTTCCTTTTTCTACGCTAGAACCTTCTTCTGTCGCTCCTTCGCCTTCTTCTGGATCTTCAAGGATTACTCCTGCAGCATCAAGAATAAATTCGTAAGTATAAATAGGGCATTCAAAACGAACAGCCAATGCTAATGCATCAGAAGTTCTACTATCTATCTCTATTAATTTACCTTCTTTTAAACAAACCAAACGAGCATAAAAAATACCGTCTAATAAGTTATTAATGACCACTTCTTTCAATTCAACATCAAAAGTCTCTAGGGCATTTTTAAATAAATCATGCGTCAATGGACGATTAGGATTCATGTGTTCCATAGCTACAGCAATAGCCTGCGCTTCAAAACCACCAATAACAATTGGTAATCTTCGGGAACCATGCTGTTCACCTAATACGACTGCGTAATTATGAGATTGAGTTACACTATGGGAAAGAGCAACTATGTCGAGTTCGATTTTTTTCATTTCTCAATGATTAAGAACATGAGGCACGATACGTGTTATCTGATTGTAAAAGATATTAGCTTTTTTCAACATGCTAAATCCGTGCCATTCATTTGATTTACAACAATTTAGAAATAAACAATTTTTTAAATCTATTCTTTCTAAAACTATTGTTTATACTTTAAAATACGAATAAATTACTAACATTCAAATCAATTCCTCCTTTCGGGGCACAAATGTAAGCATTTAAAAGAGAATAATAAAACTCGATTAGTGCTGTTTAAAAAATAAAGAAATTAACGTACTTTTTTATTTCTTAAAATCTTGGTATTCGTACTACTTTAAGACTAAATAATTAACGGATAGAGAGGATATAAGTTGCTTGATTTAAGCTTTAGTTTGGATTTCAATATTTGTAGATCGGTTTCCAATTTTTGATAGATAATAAACACCGAAAACCGACCTACAAAATATCTTATTTTAGCTTGCTTTGTACTTTTTCAATGCTTCCGTCAAACGAGGAACCACGTCAAAAAGGTCAGCACAAACGCCATAATCAGCCGCCTTAAAGAAAGGCGCTTCCGGGTCTTTATTGATCACTACAATTACTTTTGAACTATTGACACCTGCCAAATGCTGAATCGCACCGCTGATACCAATTGCAAAATAAAGGTTAGGTCGAATCGCAACCCCCGTCTGTCCAACGTGTTCGTGGTGAGGTCTCCATCCGGTATCAGCGACTGGACGAGAACAAGCTGTCGTTGCTCCAATTACATTGGCTAAATCTTCAATGATTCCCCAGTTTTCAGGGCCTTTCATTCCACGACCAGCAGAAACGACTAGTTCTGCTTCAGGAAGTGGTACTGTACCTTCGATGGTCTTTACTTCTTTGACCGTGATTTTTGAAGCTGGTACTTCAAGCTCAAGACTTGCTACTTCAGCAGCAGCTCCTGATTCTTCTGGTTGCAAAGAATTTCCCATTAAAGAAAGCACCTTTACATCCGTATTGATTTGATACTCTGAAATAGCTTTTCCAGAGAATACATTTTTTCTAACTTTAAAACCACCATCAAGTGTTGGTATGCTGTTTACTCCGGCTACTGAACCTGCATTCAATCGAACCGCTACTCTACCCAAAAGTGATTTCCCTGCTGAGCTATGACTCATCACTACTACTTTCGCTCCTAGCTTTTCAGCTGCTTGAGCAATTACATTTGAGTGGACTTGACTATCGAAATGATTCAAAGTATCATTTTCTATTTGATAAACTTTTGAAGCACCATAAGTACCTAAACTTCCTGCATCGCTTACGGTACCAAAGACCAAAGCTGCGCATTCTGTTCCCATAGAAGCAGCGATTTTTTTTCCATAAGTCACTACTTCAAATGCTGACTTTTTAAATCCTCCTTTTTGGTTTTCTACAAAAACTAGAACCATGTTATATAAATTTTAAAATTCCTGTTTTTAATAGGAATGTGTTTTTTAAAGAATAATGAGCTGAAAATTATAGGAAGAGACAAGTTGCAAACTTGTCATTATTTGCTACTTTTAAATTACAGCTTCCTAAAGTCAGCTTAAACTTAAAAGAGTGTCTTTCTTAAATAATTTTAGCTTCTTCATGAAGTAGGCGAACCAGTTCGTCCATGTTTTCTGGATCAACCATTTTTACTGCAGACTTCGCTGGTGGCAATTCATAAAGACTAACTGTTGAAGGATCATTACATTCAACGGCAGGAATTACATTTAATGGCTTACGTTTAGCCATCATGATTCCTCTCATGTTCGGAATTCTTTGTTCCGCCATTCCTTTAGCAGCACTTAATACAAAAGGTGTAGCCACCTCCAATACTTCTGTTCCACCTTCGATATCTCTTTCAATCGTTGCGAGGTTGCCATTCATTTCTAAATTGGTACCATAAGAAACAAAAGGAAGGTCCATCAGTTCTGCTACCATCGCTCCTACTTCAGAACCATTATAATCAATGGTTTCTTTTCCTAAAAAGATGGCATCAAATCCTTGCTCTTGTGCATAGGCAGCAATTTGTTTGGCTACGAAAAAAGCACTTTTAGGATCTGAGTCCACTCTTACCGCTTCATCAGCTCCAATTGCAAGGCCTTTTCGGATAACGGTATCATTAGCAGCAGGGCCAACATTGATGATAGTCACGGTACCTGCTCCTACTTGTTCTTTCAATTCAAGGGCACGTACTAAAGCATACCATTCATCATATGGATTCATGATGAAGGAGATTCCACTTGAATCAAACTCCGTATTTTCAGAAGTGAAAGCTATCTTGGACGTAGTGTCCGGTGTTTTACTTACACAGACTAGTAGTTTCATTTATTAGATTTATATTAAAAAAGATAAATTATTTCTATGGTCGTTTCTAAAATTCAAACGTATTTTAAGTCAAAAAGTTTGGTATTTTTGCCGACCTTTAAAGTCCTGCAAATATAGATAAATTTGTATACAAAATCCATAGCTTTAGCGAAAATTCGCTAAAACTCGTTTTTACTATTTAACTTTTTGATTATCAGACTTTTATACTGGTTTTTAACTTTTATACAATAATATTTTTACTAAAAATTGACTAACCTTGAGTGATCGATTAAAACAACTACAAGCCTTTTTGGAAGGTTCTCCAGATGATTCTTTTATCCTTTTTGCTATTGCAAAGGAGTATGAAAAAATGAAAGAAATGGATCAGGCCTTGGATCAGTATCTCCTTCTGAAGTCTAAAGACTCGGATTATGTGGGTTTGTATTATCACCTGGGCAAATTATATGAGGTGAAAGAAGATTTAGACGCTGCCGTTATGACCTATAAAGAAGGGATGGATGTTGCTAAGAAGCAAGGGGATAAACACGCTTTGAGTGAGTTAGCTGGGGCTAAATTGAATTTGGTAGATGATGATGACGATTATTGATTTAGGGTTAAGTTAACTATAAAGAAATTTGCCCTTGAAAAACCTGTTGTGCTTTACCACAAAGCCATAGGTTTTGAAACTGCCCATCAGCGGACTGATCGAGTCTTACTTTTAGATTTCCGCCTTTAGTTTGAATATCGACTTCTTTGACTTCAGGATGTCTGAGTTTGTAAGAAATTGCGGATGCGACGACTCCTGTACCACAAGATAATGTTTCATCTTCCACTCCCCTTTCGTAGGTTGCTACAATGATCTCTGTTTTCGTGGATTCTACAAAATTGACATTGACCCCTTCTTTTTTAAAGCGTTTTGAATAACGGATTGCCTGGCCATTTTCGACCACATTGATATCATCTATATCTTCAACAAAGATTACATAATGCGGTGAACCTGTGTTGAGTAAATAATAATCTTCCCCTTTTTCTACAGTACTAACATCCATCATTTTGAGTTCTACCCAATCCCCATTATCGATCTTAGCTTCATGTGGGCCATCGATTGCGAGAAAGATACAGCTGTCTTTTATCACTCCAAGAAATGCGGCAAATGCGGTGATGCAACGACCACCATTTCCACACATGGTACTTTCATTTCCATCAGAATTGAAATAGACCATTTCGAAATCATAGCCTTCTTTATTTTGCAATAAAATCAAACCATCTGCTCCAACTCCAAATTTACGATCACAGAGTTTTTTGACTAATGCGGTGTCTTCACGACTGATGCTTAAATCCCGATTGTCGATGATGACGAAATCGTTTCCGGTGCCTTGGTATTTGTAGAAATCTATGGTCATAAAAAAGATAAATTAACAAAGTGAACAGATGAACATTTAGCAAAAAAAAACGGCCAAACTCTTTCGAATCTGGCCGCTTTTATGGGATTATAATTTATTTTTTATTTCTGGATCTGCAATTTTTGAGTATGCATTCCATCATTAGTTCTTAGTTGAACGATATAATTTCCAATTGCCAGATTAGATAAATCTAAATCAAGGTCAATATTAGCACTTTCTGTTTGATCAACATAAACTTTCTCTCCCAAATAATTATAAACAATTACTTGTACGTCTTCTGGACGTTCTAATTGAGCAGTTAAGCTTACATGTCCATTCGTAGGGTTTGGAAAAAGTCCAACACTAACTAATCCTTCAATCTCATTAGCACCTACGGTGTTATCAACAGTAAAAGGTCCAAGATCAGTATTACAACCTTTGGCGTCTGTAACGACACAAGAGTAAGTTCCCATACCTACATTTACTAAATCTTCTGTTGTTTGACCAGACTCCCAAGCATAAGCGTAAGGAGCTGTTCCATTCGTTACTGAAATATCAACGCCACCAACGCCAGACATGTTGACATCATGTGTCACTTGACTTTCTGCTAATTCTGGTTGAGCGATCATGAGCATTCCATCATTCCAATTTGCGTCGATAATCATAATATCCAATCCAACTAAAGCTGATACTTCTCGTAAAGTAGGATCATCTGAGAATGATAACATCGAAACAGATGAATTTCCACCAACCACTTCAAAATTAAGGGTGAAGAAAATATCATCCTCAGGAAGCGTAATTCCTCCTAATGCATTATCAAACCAGGATACTGTTAATTTATCACTTTCATTTGTGTAAGTACCCAATTGAATATCAGTTCCAAATGCAGCATTAATATTCGTTACATCCATTATTTGCATTACATTAGGGTCCCAACGAATAGTAAATTGTGAACTAATAATGTCTGTAAATTCTGCAACAGTAATATCAATTGTTGTTGTTGAATTTTCGCAAACAGTTTCTCCGTTTAAATTAAATACTGGCTGAGCCAATGCAGAATAGTTACCTAAACATAAAAAAGCAAGGATAACTAAAGGTAGTTGTGTAGTAAATTTTTTCATATGCCTCGAAATTATAAAGAATTAAAAAAAGCGTTTTTAAAAAAAAATATTATAAAAAAACAAGTCATATACTAGTGGATTTTAGGCCTTAGCATAAAACTATATTAAAAATTCAGATTTCGTACATGCACAAAAGTACATGCAAAGGTTTTATTGATTTTCAGGTAAACGGTGATCAGCCGAATCCTTTTCCAAGGCCGGTTGATTGTCGAAGATCGGGGGTGGTTGGTCAAGCGTCGAGTACTTATAAAACGCTAATGAAAGCAATACCACAATTATGCCAAGTGAAATAAAAGAAAACTTCCAGCCCCAGATATTTCCAGGATATTCTTTGTCTCTATTTTCAGGGTTAAGATTAAAAATGTCCATATTTGGAAATCGTATTAAAAAACAAACTGCTAAAGCGTTTTTGTGTTAAAAAAAGAGTTAAAATAAGTTTATGTAGATTCAGGTATAGTATTCGTATTCTTACACTATTGTCGTGTAAAAAACCGTTAAGGGTGGGTAATTAAAAAACAAGTCTGTGGTAAAACTGTTAGATATTAAAAACCAATAAAATAGTTCGTACTATCTATTTATTCACAAAATACATAGAAATAATTGATATTTTCATCTAACTATCTTAATTTAACTTTCAAATAGGTGTACTTTCATCTCCTACCTTGTTTTCTCTCCTTAATTTATGTATTTAGAGCAGACTGTGGTTCTTATATAGTTTATAAAACAATAATATTTATTCATATGAAAAATTTAGTTCTCGTCACTGTGGTTTCTGTCTTAAGTGCACTTATCTCTGTTTCTGTTTATAAACATTTTGAGAAACCGCAAGAAGTGATCATAAGAGAACAAGCTCCGGTTAGATATACCAACTATACCGAAGATGAATTATCTGGAGGTCGTCAACGATCTTTTCTATCTTCTTCGCCAACTAATTTTACTGAAGCAGCTGCAACAGTAACTCCTGGTGTAGTAAATATCAAAGCTTTTTCAGGTGGCAATCTTGATTGGTGGAGCAACAATTATGGAGGTTCTTCTGGATCAGGTGTTATTATTTCTCCTGACGGGTATATTGTTACTAATAACCACGTTATCGAAGAAGGCAATCAAATTGAAGTTACTTTAAGTGATAAACGAAAATATGATGCTAGCTTGATCGGTACAGATCCTTCTACTGATCTGGCTCTACTAAAAATCGAATCAGAAAAACTCCCTTATTTGATTTTTGGAAATTCTGATAGTATTAGAGTTGGAGAATGGGTCTTAGCTGTTGGAAATCCATTCAATTTAGAATCTACGGTAACTGCGGGGATCGTTTCAGCAAAAGGTAGAAGTATAGATATCCTGGAAGGCGAATATAAAATCGAAAGTTTTATTCAAACAGATGCAGCGGTTAATCCTGGAAATAGTGGTGGTGCATTAGTCAATACAAACGGTGAGCTTGTCGGTATTAATACTGCCATCATTACTCGTTCTGGAAAATATGAAGGATATTCATTTGCTATTCCTGCTAATCTGACCAGAAAGGTTATTCGTGATCTTAAAGATTTTGGTACCGTACAAAGAGGGATTCTCGGTATCGGTATTGAAGAAGTTACGGATGAACTAGCAAAAGATCTCGATTTAGAGAATATAGCAGGAGTTTATGTAACTAGAATAACTCCTAATAGTGGTGCTTCTGATGCTGGGTTGCGAACTGGAGACGTAATCATTAGTATCGATAATTTAGAGACCTCTACGATTCCTGAGCTTCAGGAAAAAGTGGCTCGTTTCCGTCCAGGAAATCGAGTAGAAGTAGAATACATCCGTGATGGTAAAAAATATAAAACAGATGTTACGCTTAAAAATAAGAGCAATACGACTGCTTTAATTGGAGAAAGCTCCTTTTTAAAAGACCTTGGATTTGAATTGCGGGATCTTTCGGATAGTGAAGAGCGAAAATTAAAAACTAAAGGTGCTTATGTCATCAGTATTACCCGAGGAAGTAAAATAGAACGAACCAATATGGATCCTGGTTTTATTATTACAAAAGTCAATGATTCTAAAGTTGCCAATGTGGATGATCTGATGGACCTATTGAAAAATGCGACAGGTAAAGTGATGTTAGAAGGGGTTTATGAAAATTATCCAGGTGAGTATTATTATGCTTTTCCGATTAGAGAGAAATAGTGCTTTTTTTAAGCTTTTAATAGAACAAATCTTAATTGAGAACTTGTTTAAATTTTATCCTTCGGGCTGCAAAATCGCACTTTAAGAACCTAATTTCGCCTTTTTGTATTCCCATAACGAAGGCTATGAAAAGAAAAGAACACTTCCTCAGAACCTTAAATTGAACTTTTTCGCCATCGAAAATAATTTTTAACCAGGTTCTAAAAAGACCTGATCGCTACTATTGCTGTCAGGTCTTTTTTGTATTTTTGTGGCCTGAGATATGATTATCGTCTACTACAAGCCTATCTAAATTGAGTTTTTTTATCATCGAAATCAAAATTTGGACAGGTACTAAATTAAACCAATAAAGAGAATATGCCAAAACAAGATTTGGAACAGAATAAAAATGAGGATGCCATCAAACTGGCTATTTCTAAGATGAATCGTCGCCTAGAGAAAATACATCTTGGTGGTGGTCAAAAAAAGATTGATAAACAACATAGTAAGAATAAATTAACGGCAAGAGAACGTATTGCTTATCTCGTTGATGACGGTAGTAATCAAATCGAATTGGGTGCTTTCGCTGGATATGAAATGTATAAAGAATACGGTGGCTGTCCTGCTGGCGGTGTCGTTATGGTTATTGGGTATGTTAGTGGCCGTCAATGTATAATCGTTGCAAACGATGCGACGGTCAAAGCTGGCGCTTGGTTTCCAATAACAGGTAAGAAGAATCTTCGAGCTCAGGAGATCGCTATGGAAAACCGTTTACCGATTATTTACCTCGTTGATAGTGCCGGAGTATTTCTTCCACTGCAAGACGAAATTTTTCCAGACAAAGAACATTTCGGTCGTATTTTCAGAAATAATGCTAAGCTTTCGAGCATGGGTATTCCTCAAATTTCAGCAATCATGGGATCTTGTGTAGCGGGTGGTGCTTATTTACCAATCATGTCTGATGAAGCACTGATTGTAGAAGGTACTGGTTCTATTTTCCTTGCTGGTCCTTACTTGGTAAAAGCAGCGATTGGTGAGACTGTAGATAAAGAAACTCTAGGTGGTGCAACAACTCAATGTGAAATTTCTGGTGTTACAGATTATAAAATGCCGGATGATCAAACTTGTTTGGATACGATAAAAGAGCTCATGGATAAAATGGGGCATTTTGACAAATCAGGTTTTGATCGTGCGGAACCTGTAGCTCCTAAAGTTGATTCGGAGGATATGATTAGAATCTTCCCAGAAACGAGAGTTAAGCCTTATAAAACTTTGGAAATTTTAAAATGCAT
>CAKZTD010000026.1 GCA_937921595.1 uncultured Saprospiraceae bacterium | reverse complement strand
TTCTTTTTTAAAGAAGGGTGATAAAATTTGGGTTTTATATAAGACATACTTTTGTGAATTATTTATTATTAATTTATTTATAAGTATCCATTACTTTTAAGCTGAAGGGACACTTAACTTTTCTTGTACTTGCTTAATGATAGTATCCGCTGTTATTGGCGTTCCATCATAATTTAAAATAGATAATAACCTCGAAGGATTTATAGCTAGTTCATTAACCAAAAGAGATTTGAATTGAGCATCTCTATTTTGTTCAACAACAATTACTTGCTCATGTGCTTCCAAGAAATCTTCGACTTCTTTATGAAATGGAAAAGATTTCACTCTTATCGAATCAATCGTAATTCCTTTTCCTTCCAAAATATCCATCGCCTCAATAGCCGCATAAGTTGTTGTTCCAAAAAAGAGTAAACCAATACTACTTCGGTTTTCTTTTTGGTAAAACTCAGGAGCTGGAACCAAGGTTTTTGCCGTTTCCCATTTCTGAGCAAGTCGGTCTACATTTTTTAAATAAACTTCTCCAAGTTCCGAATATTTTGCGTACTCATCATGAGAAGTTCCACGAGTAAAATAGGACCCTTTGGTTGGGTGAGTTCCAGGAATTGTTCGATAAGGAATTGCATCGCCATCTACATCGAGATAACGGCCAAAATCTTCCTTCATATTTTCTAATTCTTCTGCATTCAATACTTTCCCAAGGTCATATTTTTTATCATCATCCCACTTTAAAGGAGGAGACATGTGGTTGTTCATTCCTAGGTCTAAATCTGAAATTAACATGACGGTTGTCTGTAATCGATCTGCTAGATCAAAGCATTGGACGGTATGATCAAAACACTCAGCCGGTGTACTTGGAAACAATAAAACATGCTTAGTATCTCCGTGAGAGGCATATGCTGAAGAAATTAGATCAGCTTGTTGTGTCCGGGTAGGCATTCCTGTGGAAGGTCCTCCCCTTTCGACATTGATCAAAACAACTGGAATTTCTGCAAAATATGATAAGCCAATAAACTCATTCATCAAGGAAACTCCTGGGCCACTTGTCGAAGTAAAAGCCCTTGCTCCATTCCAGCTCGCTCCGATCACCATTCCAATAGCTGCAAGTTCATCTTCAGCTTGAACAAAGGCGTATTTCTTCTTGCCCGTTTCAGGATCTATTCTTAGTTTTTTACAATAGGTTTCATAAGCTTTTGCAATGGAAGTCGACGGAGTAATCGGATACCAAGCCATCACAGTTGCTCCAGCGTAAATCGCACCAAGACCACAAGCTGTATTCCCATCGATTAGGATTTTATCTCCATTTTTATCTAGCTTTTTGACTCTTATATTTAAAGGATATTTATGATTCTCTTTGATATAATTGACTCCAAGTTCTAAAGCCTGATAATTTGGTGGAACTAACTTTGGTTTGTTTTTAAATTGATCTGCAATGACTTCTTTTATAATATCTAAATCGACATCAATCAAAGCAGCAACTGCACCCACATAAATTATATTTTTAAAAAGCTGCTGTAATCTTGGAGTAGGATAATGTTCCATTGCCAATTGGATCATTGGAATTCCAATGTAATTTAAATCGTCGCGAATATATTCTGCGTGAAGTTTTTTGCTACTATCATAAACCAGATATCCTCCGGGTCTTAAACTCTCTACATCACGTTTCAAACTTTGAGGATTTACCCCAACAATAATGTCGATACCTGCTCTTCGTCCTAGGTATCCTTTTTCGTTGATTCTGACTTCGTACCAAGTAGGTAATCCTTGAATATTAGAAGGGAATATATTTTTTGGTGTGACCGGTATGCCCATCCTAAAGATAGACTTTGCAAACATCTCATTCGCGGAAGCTGACCCTGTACCGTTGACATTTGCAAACCGGATTACAAGATCATTTACAACAATTTCCTGCTCCATCTTTTTGATAAGTTTTAGTTACATTGTACAAATATTTTTTCATATCCCAAGCCGCCGTTGGGCATCGTTCAGCACATAAACCACAGTGCAGGCAAACGTCTTCATCCTTAATCATGACTCTTGTCGTTGGGAGGATTTCAGATACATATAAATCTTGACTTAGATCAATTGCTGGAGCATTGAGCCGTGTCCGTAGATCTGCTTCTTCTCCATCATTGGTAAAGGTGATGCAATCTGTTGGACAGACATCTACACAAGCATCACATTCGATACAAAGGTTGGTAGAAAAGACTGTTTGCACATCACAATTCAAACACCGTTGTGCTTCTAAAAAGCCAATTGGTTTGTCAAAACCCAATTCTACTTCAATCTTTCTATCTTTTAAAGAAATGCCTTTATCCTCATGAGGAACCGCATATCTTAAATCATTTGCTATGTGATTATCGTAAGTCCATTCATGGATTCCCATTTTTTGACTTACCAAATTTGTCATCGGATCTAAACGATCATTTACATCTTCGCCATGACAATGTCTAGCTATTGAAACAGCCGCTTGATGGCCATGTGCAACAGCGGTAATTACATTCTCAGGACCGAAAGCTGCATCACCTCCAAAAAATACTTTAGGATTAGTAGATTGAAAGGTAACTTTATCCAAAACAGGTAAATCCCATTTTCCAAATTCGATTCCTAAGTCTCTTTCGATCCAAGGAAAAGCATTGTCCTGACCAATCGCAATGATCACATCAGTTGCTTCTATAAAAACATCAGGTTCGCCAGTTGGAATTAATTTACGTCTTCCATTTTCATCGTATTCCGCTTTTACTTTTCCAAAGCGGACACCTATTAATTTTCCATTTTCTACCACAAATTCCTTAGGAGGCATATTGTTTAAAATAGTAATGTCCTCACGTTCCGCATCTTCAACTTCCCAAGGAGAAGCTTTCATGTCTTTTCGTGGACTCCGAACAACAACCGTCACTTCTCGACCACCTAGACGTTTTGAGGTTCTACAACAATCCATCGCAGTATTTCCTCCACCCAGCACGATTACTTTCTCACCAATCTTTTCTCTATGCTCAAAAGCAACGTCCGCTAAAAATTCAATTCCCACATGAATGTTGTCCTTAGCTTCTTCGTAACCATCAATATTTAATGATCGTCCTCGTGGAGCACCCGTTCCAACAAAAACAGCATCATAATCCTTTTTTAAAATATCAGCCATGCTATCCACGAACGTATTGAAATGAGTATGGATGCCCATGTCCAAGATATAATTCACTTCTTCATCAAGCACTTGCTCCGGAAGTCGAAATGCAGGAATCTGAGTTCGCATCATTCCTCCACCTTTTTTCCATTCATCATATAAATGGATTTCATAGCCTAAAGGAGCCAAGTCTCTGGCTACCGTCAAAGATGCGGGACCACCTCCAATTAATGCTATTTTCTTTCCGTTCGATTCAAATGGACCTTGAGGCATGAGGTGCTTGACTTCACCTTTATTGTCTGCCGCAACTCGTTTGAGTCGACAAATGGCTACTGGTTCCTCTTCTACTCTGCCTCTTCGGCAGGCAGGTTCACAAGGTCGATCACAGGTACGGCCTAAGACTCCTGGAAAAACATTAGACTCCCAATTTACCATATAGGCATCTGTGTATTTTTCAGCAGCAATTAGTCTTATGTATTCTGGGACAGGTGTATGTGCAGGACAAGCATACTGGCAGTCGACGACTTTATGAAAGTATTCGGGATCGTTTATGTTTGTTGCTTTCACTATTAAAAAATTTATAAAATATTATTTATTAGTATCCAAACTTCTAGTTCTAAATGATTTTATTTGATTCTTTTTTTGATAAAGATTCCATTCGTCAAGGATGCAAAAAAAGTTAATTATGCAGTAAATATTTGACCACCTTCCTTTTTAATAAACGCAAACTTCTGAAAAGTCAGAAAATGGCCTGACAGAATTTCTATTCGTTATATTTGGTTATTATACTTAAATGTAATTAAAAATAGCAAAATGACACAAAAGTATAGGATATAATTTTACACTACCCAGATATTGCAATATGTATTTAAAATTTATGAATAAGAAAAAAGCAGAAAATGTGAGCAGAAATATTATTTTTGCTTCGTAATCATTTTAAACCTCTCTATTATATGAAAGTAGGAATACCGAAGGAGCTTAACCCCAAAGAACTGAGGGTGGGTGCAACTCCTAAAACTGTCAAGCGATTGAAAAAACAAGGATTTGACGTTTACATCGAAAGTGAAGCCGGAACCTCAGCCAACTATTCTGATCAAGAGTATATCGAATCAGGTGCTTCCATTCTCCAATCCGCAGAAGAAATTTATCAAACCGCAGATATCATTTTAAAAGTAGAAGCTGTCACCGAGGCAGAAATCGGAATGATGCATGAAGATCAGGTAACTTTGAGTTATCTCTTCCCTGCTCAAAATCCGGAACTCCTCGAAAAGCTAGCTGCTGCAAAAATAAATGCGGTTGCTATGGATGCGATTCCTCGTATTTCCAGAGCTCAAAAAATGGATGTGCTTTCCTCTATGGCGAATATTGCGGGTTATCGATCAGTGATTGAAGGAGCTAATTATTTTGGTCGTTTTTTAAATGGTCAAATAACTGCTGCCGGAAAAGTTGATCCTGCCAAAATCCTTGTGATTGGTGCTGGAGTTGCTGGATTAGCAGCAATTGGAACGGCTCGTTCCCTAGGAGCAATTGTCAGAGCTTTTGATACCAGAATGGAAGTTGGCGAACAGATAGAAAGTATGGGCGCTGAATTTCTATCTGTAGAAATTGAAGAAGATGGTTCAACTGCATCTGGATATTCTAAAGTCATGAGTCCTGCTTTTATTGAAGCAGAGATGGCACTTTTTAAAGAACAAGCCAAAGAGGTTGATATTATAATAACGACTGCTCAGATTCCTGGTCGACAAGCTCCAAAACTCGTTTTGGATTACCATGTCGAAGCGATGAAGCCTGGTTCAGTAATCGTCGACCTTGCTGCCTCTTCTGGAGGTAATTGTGTTTATACAAAAAATGGGGAGGTTTATAAAACAGAAAATGGCGTAACCATCGTTGGTCAACTCGATCAACTTCCTGCTCAAGCCAGTCAGCTTTATGGAAATAATCTTTGTCATTTACTCGATGATATGGGCAAAGCAGAAGGTTTCAAAATAGACATGGAAGATGATGTAGTGAGCCGGGCAATGGTGACACATGATGGTAAAATAAACTGGCCACCAGAACCACTTCCAGTAAGTCCTCAAAAGCCCAAAGCTCAATCTGAAGCAGTGGCAGTTCCTGCTGGTCCTAGTGAAGAAGAGCTTGCGAAAAAGAGAGGTACTCGAATGTTTATCACCTTGGCAATAATTGGAGTTTTACTTTATCTTTTAGGTATGGTCGCTCCTGCTGAATTTATGCAACACTTTACCGTTTTTGTTTTATCTGTATTTATCGGATGGCAAGTGATCTGGAATGTATCGCATTCATTGCATACGCCTTTGATGGCTGTGACCAATGCGATTAGTGGAATCATAATTATTGGAGGTCTATTACAAACCAAAGATAACTTGAGTGATCCGATGACTATTCTCGCATTCATTGCCATTTTAGTTGCAAGTATTAATATTGTCGGTGGATTTGTAGTGACACACCGTATGCTGAAAATGTTTAGAAAGTAAAGGGGTTCGTATGGTTATTTTTTTATGTAGTTATATCGTTACATGATCATATAATCACATAGTTTTTTCTTTTAATTTCTGAACTAAAATTATTATTTGAAATATGATATCCTCACAAATACAATTAGCCTCTTATCTTTTTGCCAGTATACTATTTATACTAAGTCTCGGTGGACTGTCTTCTCAGGAGTCAGCAAAACGCGGCGTTTTATATGGTATCGTTGGTATGGCCATTGCAATTATTTCTACCGTATTGGGAGAAGGCGTTGAAGGTCAAATTTATATAGTTGTTGCCATTGCGATTGCCTCAGTAATTGGATTACTACTTGCTCGTAAAGTAGAAATGACTTCCATGCCTCAGTTGGTTGCGATACTCCACAGTTTTGTAGGACTCGCAGCAGTACTTGTTGGCTTTGGTTCTTATTTGGATCCTAAAACTCATGAATTAGCTGGAACGGAACATACCATTCATTTGGTAGAAGTTTTTATTGGTGTTTTCATTGGAGCGATCACCTTTACCGGTTCGATCATCGCTTGGGGAAAGCTTGAAGGGAAAATCCGGAGCAAACCTTTAGTTTATCCAGGCCGCCATTTAGTCAATATTATTCTATTAATCATTTGTATTGTCCTCGCTGTAATGTTCGCTGGAGCGGCAGGAACTAGTGGTATGCTATATCTTTACATCATGACTGCCATTGCTTCTTTTATTGGAGTGATGCTGGTGATGGCGATTGGAGGAGCAGATATGCCAGTAGTCGTTTCGATGTTGAATTCCTACTCAGGATGGGCAGCGGCCGCAGCTGGATTTATGCTGGGTAACGATTTATTGATCGTAACAGGAGCATTGGTTGGAAGCTCAGGAGCTATCCTTTCGATCATTATGTGTGATGCAATGAATCGATCTTTTATCTCTGTAATCTTTGGTGGATTCGGAGCAGGTCCTACCGGGCCAGCGAGAGAAGTAACTGGAGATGTTACCGCTATGGATCATGAAGAAGTAGCTGGATTAATAAAAGATGCGAAATCAGTTGTGATTGTTCCAGGTTATGGAATGGCCGTTGCTAAAGCACAATTTCCAGTTTATGATATGGTGCAAAAATTAAAAAAATCTGGTAAAGAAGTTCGTTTTGGAATCCATCCAGTAGCTGGTCGATTACCTGGACACATGAATGTACTTTTAGCAGAAGCAAATGTTCCCTATGATATCGTAATGGAAATGGAAGAGATTAACGATGATCTTTCTGAGACGGATATTGTTTTGGTAATCGGAGCGAATGATATTGTAAACCCTGGAGCAGAAGATGATCCAAATAGTCCAATTTACGGGATGCCTGTGATTCAGGTTTGGAATGCGAAAGATGTGATTGTCATGAAACGATCTATGGCCACGGGTTATGCTGGCGTTCAAAACCCTTTGTTTTTCAATGAGAATACGAATATGCTTTATGGAGATGCGAAGGCTAGTGTAGATAAGATTAATGGATTTTTACAATAGTCTATGGATTGGATTAGGAAACTTAAAACCCCTCCTAATCCAATCCTATTTCTGCCTTTCTTTCTTTTCCTTTTTTGTCCGACATTTATCAAAAAAACTCAATGGCATCAATTAGCAATATTATTTAGCTAATTTTGCACCTCACCTATCTATTTTATTACAACAATACGCTTGCTGATCTGTTCAATATTTTTCTTTGATGACTTTAATCATACTTTTTACAGTTTATAACTAAACAATTAAGTAAATTAATGGTATAAATTTTTGAAGACATTTATAATTAAGCAAACCAAAATAATAAACAAAATTTCATTTTTATGAAAGACCTTTCAGCTTCTAACTCTACTCAACCAAATAAGGCAGATCAAACAGAACTAAATGCTGACAGTTCAAAAATCAACACGTCACGTTCTTCTTCAATAGCATCAAAGTTCTCAAGTATTGGTGTCAAGATAAAATCTTTACCCGTTTCTCCTTGTGAGCAAGTCAAAGAATTTAGGGGCAACCTAATTGCAAATGTTTCTCATGATTTAAGAACACCTTTGCAATCGATTCAGGGCTATGCGGAAACGTTGAAAATGAAAGGTGATAAAATATCAAAGGAAGAGCAACAAAACTATCTTGAAATCATACTGAAGAGTACTAATAAATTGTCCTCTATGATTGATCAATTTTTTGAATATTCGAAATTAGATGTCAGTCAAGTGATTCCACAAAAAACAACTTTTCCCTTGATGAAAATCGTTCAGGATTTAGAACAGAATTATGACTTGATTGCGAAGCAGAAGAACATTGATTTAAATATAGAAATTGGAGACGAGCTTCCTTCAATTCATGCTGACTTTATGATGATCTACCGAGTTTTTCAAAACCTGACGGACAATGCTTTGAAGTTTACTCCTGAGCATGGAAAGGTATTTATAAGTCTGGCTAAATATTCTGATGAAAAATTAAGAGTTCAAATTTCCGATTCTGGTTCAGGAATTCCTCAAGAGGATTTAGAAAACATTTTCATTCAATTTCAAACCAATAAAAAAACAGCCACAAAGAAAAATGATGGTATGGGATTAGGACTTGCTATTGTGAGACAAATTTTAGACTTGCATGATTCTACTATTTTTGCTCAAAGCGAAGTTGGTGTTGGTTCTACTTTTACTTTCTTTTTGCCTTTTGTGAATAAATAGGAATAAACTCCACTAAATAGAAAAGTCGTTTTATCTTCATAAACAATATTAACATTAGAGTTTAAAGCCACAACATTTTTGTTCGTCGATCACCTCTAGACCGTCTACTTTATTACTTGTCAAGATCAGAATAGATTTCATTAATTTCAAAAATAATTTTATCACCATCATAAGTAGAATAAATCATTTCTGTAAAGCCAAAATTTTCATTAAAGTAGTACTCCAAAGTACTCTTTCCATGCAAAGAATTATAAGCTTCCCCTGTAAATTTATGACAAGGTATTTCTTCTTTTTGAAATGGATATTTCCTTTTCTCTTTTCCAATATATTGATAAGTTGTTTCCGTCTCAGAAGGACTATATATCCCCCAATTTCGCATGATCACAATCTTGGATTTTTCTTTTTGAATAGATTCATTTGAGATGGGAAATCTTACTACTGGAAAAGGCGCAATTTCTGTTTTGAAAAATTCATTGTTTCTAATTGGATGTATCCATACCTGCTTCTCATTTTCGATCACGCCAGTTGTATCTTTATCAATCCAAAATTCATGACCCACAGTTTTTTCAACTTCTTCATAATGATCTATAGAGTCTTGAAGATCAAATTCGTATTTAAATATCACCTGGCTTTGGGAAGAAGCGGCTTCATCGCCCCAACCCGTACCATCTGGAATTAGATGAACGAAAGTATTTGCAAGCGTATCTCCTTCTTTATTGGTTCGAATAGCAGCATATTTTAGGTTTCTACCTTTTTTAAATATTTTTAAATTTTTATGATGAGCAATTAATCTTGCTAATCTCTGATCCATTTTTTGTTCTAAATCTTTCCACCAATCTTTATTTTTATATTTGTCAAAAACAAAATAATTCACCAATACTCTTCTCATATAAGTTTTATTAGCTACAGTCAAGAGTACAAAAAGATTTTCTTTTACAGCTTCTTCATTTTCGATCAGAGAATTCGAAGCAGCAGCATAAAGCCGATGACTAGCAATTTCTTCTCCTTTATTTAATTTAAAAGCATCCTTATAAGCGGCTGCAGCTTCTTTGTACTGAGCATCATCATAAAAAATACTTGCCTCTAAAGAGGCCGTCCAATATTCATCATTGTCGCTTTGAGCAAAACAGATAACTGGAACTAGTCCAAGAATTATGATAATTGTTTGGGCAAATAATTTCATGTCTTTTTTATATTAAAGCATTTAAAACTTCATCCATTTCCAGTCTTAATTCTTCTAAGTTTGAGTATTCAATTTTATAATCTGAAGAACCTCCAACAGTGGTAGAATAAGCGGTGTCTTTTTTCTTGATATAAATTATCGGCTTGTTCTTAGCTTTTGCATAACCGACTTCCACTCCTACTCCTATAGCTTTTTTTGAAAGTTCTACGATTACTAAATCACAAAAATCAATTTCTTTAAAAGCTACCTCCATCATCTCCTTTTCTTGCTCTATTTTAAAGTCATATTTATCTACAAAAACCAATAAATCGATACCATATTTTTGAAGACATTTGATTAAGATTTTTATTTCCTTATCAAAATGTATTCGATTAGATTTACTGATCCCGAAATAGGCATTTATTTTTTTAGTCATGTTTTTTTAATGACAAATCATCCAAAATGATCTTTATCAATATCAAAAGTACCTTGGAGTCGTTATAATTTTACTTTTATAAAAAATCGAATTTTTCTTACTCTTAGGATACTTGATGCTAAATCTCAAAGTTAGTTTTTTCGTCTCTCCCGGATCAAGTGAAACACTCCAAGTCACTTGCCCGGTCAATGGATCTAGTTTTCCTCTTGACAGATCTAATGCTTTGACTTCCACATCTTTGCTAATCGAAATAGGGATTTGATCTTTTAACTCAATTATCCCCGATTCTGCTTTATTATTCTTAACCTGAATCTCGTAAGTCAAAACTTCTTTGATGTTAAACCCGATGAGATTTTTCCGACTGGAAGTACTCACTTTCTTTCTGGAAACAATGAAGTTATTCTCTTTACCCATCGACAAATCAAGCGTATCGCTAACCTCATTAGTTTTTAGTTTCGAAATCCCTTGGTAAGTATCGTTATAATATAAATTGATATCGCCGTCGATTAAACCAAGGCTTTCCCAATCTTTAATCCTTGCAATCAGAA
This sequence comes from uncultured Saprospiraceae bacterium, assembly GCA_937921595.1. Lineage (GTDB taxonomy): Bacteria > Bacteroidota > Bacteroidia > Chitinophagales > Saprospiraceae > JAHDHW01. The sequence continues at coordinate 1,779 of CAKZTD010000026.1, read as the reverse complement.
ATGCTCCGTTTTTTACTTTTGGAATTGAGAGATTATAAAACTCTACTTTTTTATCATAACTTATTACATCAATTAAATGTGGAGTTGCATCAGCAGGTATAAGGTGTAAATCTGCAATTTCAAATCTTGTACTTAGATCATCTATTTGAAGAAAGTCTACCTCTTCTCTTTTATCTCTTTTGTCAAGTGTTCCTTGTGCGGTAGATGAAAATTTTCTTCTTTTATTTTTAGACTTTCTATCTAAATTGGATTCTTCAAGTGACCAGGTCTCTAACTCAGGTTTTGTAACATCATCTGAAGAATTTAGAATAGCTAAAGATATCGGTTTGTTGTCCCAGTCAATTCCGGTATCGTTGTATAACTGAGCTTGGTATTCAATTAAAACGGTTTCCTTTTCATCATTCGCTCTGACAGAATAATAAGGCTTCCAAAGTGCATTAGTCACCAAGTATTTTAAATCTATTTTTGCATTGACGGCTGATTTACTTTCAACCGTAACCCTGATGATATTACTTGCTTTTGCAATTTTTATTTTTTGTTCCTGATAATTTTCCAAGAACTTTTCCTTTCTTTTATCTAAGGCAAATAATTTTGTATCTACTACATTTATCAGTTTATGGATTTCTGATAATTTTTTTCTAAAATAATTAGCTCCTTCATCTACTTCTGCAAAATTGACAGTACTATTGTTATGCAATTTCATATTCGATTCAAAATACGCTAACTCTTTTTCCAAGATAATTCTCTGTATCCTGACAGCCTGTATTTCTTGATACAAAGCTGTTTTCTCTTTTTCTAATTCCTGGAAAACATCAGAATCCTCCAATACCAATTTATTGTACTCCTTGTTTATTGCAAATACTTTTACCTGATTTGAAATAAACAATTTGATTCCTTGATCCATCATCCTTTTTGAAATGCCTTTAAAAATCAAGTCCGTTTTCCCTACTGGAATTTGAACTTCCGCTGATCTGGAAATTTCGGCACTATTTAGAAAAAGAGTAATGGCATCGATTTGATGGGTAACAATTTTCTCAGGATTTGTAGAAAACAATTGTAGAGAAAGTAGAATGAAGAAGAAACTTAGTTTTAATATTTTCATTTCTTTAATTTTGATCCAAGTTAAAGAAATAAGGGTAAAGTTTTTAAAATCAACATAAAAAGAAAATTTCGTCTGAGTAAACGCAAAACCTGCTAATGCAACTCTAAAATACTTCATTGCATTTTCAATTTGGCGCTATAATTTCATTTGTTTTCTTGATGAGCTTTTCTATCTCTTTTTCATCATATGCATCAGCATGTGCTTTCCCAAAAACTCCTTTATCATTATCAAAATATTTTCCAGTATTGGCCATAGACTCTTTAGAAATAGCTAATTCATATAAAATAGTCGCTCCCTTATCCGGTGAATCCCAATGGTAACCATATGCTTCTTTCACCATATTTGTATTCAGTAATGATCCTGGATTTACAGCGATTACAGCTATAGATGGATGCATCTTCGCTAGATGAAAACTCCACATCGTTAATGCTAACTTACTTTGAGCGTATGATCCTTGTGCTGAAATTTGAGCTTCTCCCGATAGGGCATCACAAGACACAGGAGCTTGTGCAGCTGAACTTAGATTAATAATTCGAGAGTCTGTCCCTTTATCTAATAAAGGAATTAATTTATCGGTTAATAAATAAGGCGCAAAATAATTAACAACAAATCGAATATCAAAACCATCATGATTTGTTATAGATGAACTTTTAAAAACACCTGCATTATTAATTAAT